>NC_009253.1:2104727-2405402 GCF_000016165.1 Desulforamulus reducens MI-1
TAAAGTCAGGCCCCTAATCCCCTGTGTATAGTAGCTTTCCAGTTGCTCAATTTTCCCCTTTAATGCTTCTCCACCCTCAATGGTAAGGACAGCACAAATCTTTTTTGAATCATAAGCATGTACAATATCAGCGTAATTGCGGGCATGCAATAAAGAAGACGCATTCCTTTGGATTTCTTTATTAAACAACTTTAGAATTTCCTTCGTGTATTGCGCTGGGTCATGGTAATTATCAGGTCCAATAAAAATGGCGAAAAACTGAACATTTATACCACCTCTATATAACCTAGGTATATCTATGTGACCCCGTTGGGAAAGAGTTCCTAAATCTCTTCCTTGTGGGGTGAGGACAGTCAAGGTGTCACAATGGGCATCTACAATCAGCATCATGCCCCTCCTTTCCTACCACCTTCGTTATCAATTTAATACCACTAGTAAGCAAGAAACCTGTTTGCTATTTTTGCAAACAGGTTGTACCGAACTAACTAATTATTGTTTAACTAGCGAGGTTCCACGATAAGCTTTATAGCTGTTCTTTCATCTCCGTCAATAACTACATCGGTAAAAGCAGGGATGCAAATCAAATCGACTCCACTGGGGGCTACAAAACCTCTGGCAATTGCAATTGCTTTCACTGCCTGATTTAATGCACCAGCACCGATTGCTTGCATTTCGGCACAACCACGTTCTCTGAGCACACCTGCCAGTGCTCCGGCTACAGAATTTGGATTGGACTTTGCTGAAACTTTTAAGACTTCCATGCTGAAAAACCTCCTTAGTTAGTTTGGATAATTGCTCTAATTCCTGTATTAATTTTATTCTGCAGAATCCTAAAAATTCCTTCTATTGTATAAAAATTTAAAATTTTTAGATTGAGTATTATATGTAGCTATTCCAAATGAAAAATCCTTTCAATGTTGGTGGCAATCCCATTATCAGGGTTGACATCTATTACCACTGCATTTAATTGATAATCAGTTTCTGCCACTTCAAACCTCCGTGGCATTTGAGTCATAAATTTTTCTATCACAAGGTTTGTACTGACACCAATTACCGAATCCCTAGGGCCAGTCATTCCAATATCCGTGATATAAGCACTTCCCTTAGGTAATATCCGCTCATCTGCTGTTTGTACATGGGTATGGGTACCGCAAAGAGCAGTAACCCTGCCATCTAAATACCAGCCCATAGCTACTTTTTCTGATGTTGCTTCTGCATGAAAGTCTACAAAAATAAGGTTTGTTTTACTATTAATTTCTTCTAGTATCTTATCGATTTTCCTAAAAGGGCAATCCAATTCCTGCATAAAAATTCTACCAGAGATATTGATCACTGCAATACTATGACCCGAATTGGTTTCATAAATATTATACCCTGCTCCTGGTGTACCAGGAGGGTAATTTGCAGGGCGAATAATTTTTCTTTCCTTCTCTATATAGGCTATAATTTCTTTTTTATTCCATACATGGTTACCCATGGTAAAAACGTCTACCCCAGTAGCAAAAAGCTGCTTTGCAATTTCTTTTGTAATTCCGTGGCCCCCCGCAGCATTTTCACCATTGGCAATAACAAAATCAATGTTTAGTTCTTTACGCAGTGCTTGTAGGTTATCTAAAATTGCCCTTCTACCTGGTCGGCCTACGATATCTCCTATCATTAAAACACGCAATTTTACAGAATGCCTCCCTATTTGTTAAAAACAAGGACTCGTCCTTCATCTCTGAAAGCATATAAACGTTTATTTTCAGACTTATTTTTTATACTTTCTAGCATATGCTCAATCAGTTCTTCCTGAATAACCAAATCCTCATCCACTAAACTCTCATTATCATCTGTAATCAAACTATTTTTTATGTACTGACGAAATAGCTCAACCATAAGAGCTATTTCCTCTTGCACTAGTGTATCCACATCTCGTAGAATCTCAATCATGGTCAGATTATCTGTTATATTATAATCTAGCTTCACCACCTCTGGTGTTTTACCTTCCAGGATATTATACATTTCGATACTGCTTAGAATATTATCCTTCAACTGATATAACTCCTGATCAGATATGATACCTGAATGAATAAATGTAAAATTTAAATTATGTTTATCTGGATCATAATTTATCTTTGCCACTTCAGGATACCGAATAAGGATAGATATCAATAAACTGACACTATTTGTAATATCCTCGCTGCCCTTATAGTGAAAAACCAAAAATGTCACCACCTGTTAATTATCCAAATAATTAATAATTCTTTTATAAAATATACTTTCCTGCCGCTAATTATATTTTTAATAAATTATTTTTGTGGTATATTTGGTGATTAATTCCAAATAATAAAACGACCCTCTGGGTCGTTTTATTATTTAGCATATTCAACATACCTGGTTTCCCGAATAATAATAACTTTAATTTGACCGGGATAATCCAGTTCATTTTCAATCTTTTTAGCAATATCCCTTACTAGGCGAATAGCAGCCAGATCATCTATTTTATCTGGTTTAACCATAATTCGGATTTCTCTTCCTGCCTGAATAGCAAAGGATTTTTCAACACCTTCAAAGGTGCCTGCAATTTCTTCCAATTTCTGCAATCGCTTAATATAGGATTCCAAAGTCTCTCTTCTAGCACCAGGGCGTGCGGCTGATATTGCATCAGCAGCTTGTACCAAGACAGCTTCTATGGTTCTTGGCTCTTCATCTCCGTGATGTGCTGCGATGGCATGAATAACTTCTGGACTTTCCTTATATTTTTGACAAAGGTTTACACCGATAGCTACGTGAGGTCCTTCCACCTCATGGTCAACAGCTTTCCCAATGTCGTGCAATAACCCAGCACGTTTCGCAAGTTTAACATCTATACCCAGTTCTGCTGCCATGAGTCCTGCTAGGTGACAGACCTCAATGGAATGTTTTAAGACATTCTGCCCATAACTGGTACGAAACTTCAGACGTCCAAGTAGTTTTACCAGCTCAGGGTGAAGGCCATGGACACCTGTTTCAAAGGTAGCCTGTTCACCTGCTTCACGTATCTGTACTTCTACATCTTTCTGAGCCTTCTCAACCATCTCTTCAATTCTGGCAGGGTGTATACGTCCATCGGAGATTAGCCTTTCAAGTGCCAATCTTGCCACTTCTCGACGAATGGGATCAAAACCTGAAAGGATAACTGCCTCAGGCGTATCATCAATAATTAAATCAATACCTGTTAGGGTTTCAAAGGCCCGAATATTACGACCTTCCCTACCGATTATACGACCCTTCATTTCGTCATTTGGCAATGGTATAACAGCAACAGTGGCCTCTGCAACATGGTCTGCTGCACATCTTTGAATAGCTGACGAAATAATGTCCCGTGCCTTCTTATCCGCTTCTTCTTTAGCACGGTTTTCAAAGTCTTTAATCATCACAGCCATATCGTGTTGAAGCTCTTTCTCCACATCATTTAACAGTATCTGGCGAGCCTCTTCCGATGAAAGCCCCGATACTCGCTCCAACTCAGCTAACTGCCGATTTAAAACATTAGTAAGCTCAGCCTTGGTATTTTCAATGTCAGCTTCTTTGCGACTTAAGGATTCCTCTTTCTTTTCCATGGAATCCATTTTCCTGTCTAGAGTCTCCTCTTTTTGCAGAAGCCTTCTTTCTAACCGTTGCAGTTCATTTCTACGGTCCCTTATTTCTCTTTCCATTTCGTTCCGTAGTTTTAGAACTTCTTCCTTTGCCATAACAATGGCTTCCCGTTTTTTGCCCTCAGCATTCTTCTCAGCCTCTTCAAGAATTCTCTTAGCCTGGGCTTCAGCCGATGTTATTTTACCCTCGGCAATATTCTTTCGAATAAAAAAACCAATTACAAGTCCAACCAAAGCGGAAATAATAACCACTAAAATTATTTGAAACTCCACTGTTTTCACCTCCTGTCTTATGAATACTGCCCTTTTAAATCGAACATAAAATAAAAAACCGAGTAATACTCGGTCGAAAATAAACAGATATCTGGTTTGTCCAAATCACGGGCAGGCTTACTATACCTCAAGATATTGGAACCCAACTAAAAAGCCAAAATCCCGACAAGAATAGTGGTTACGCTTTAAGGAATATTGGATTTTTTATATATAAACTGTTGCCAGATATCAAATTCTATTTTCTCCCAAATGTAATTTTACTAGTTTTTTGGGCCACTGTCAAGATTCCGCCCCCCTGGCAACCCGTAGGCGGACTTAGTTGAATTCTATTAAAATAGATCTTCCTCTGATTGATCTGTGGGTATCCCCTCTACGGAGGGGAGAGAATCGCTAAGGGATAACTTTTCTCGAACCTTATTTTGAATCTCCTGACATAATTCTGGGCGTTCTTTAAACAACTCTTTTGCATTTTCGCGCCCCTGACCTAATCTTTCATCTCCGTAGGAATACCAAGCCCCGCTCTTATTTACAATTTTCAATTCGGTGGCAACATCTAGGATACTACCTTCCTTGGATATTCCTGTACCATACATAATATCAAATTCTGCCTGTTTAAACGGAGGTGCCACTTTATTCTTAACAATTTTCACCCGAGTGCGGCTACCTACAATATCTGTACCCTGCTTAATGTTTTCTTGTTTACGAACCTCCATTCGAACAGAAGCATAAAACTTTAAGGCCCGACCGCCAGTGGTTACCTCTGGCGATCCATAAATTACGCCAACCTTTTCACGAATTTGGTTAATAAAGACAACGATGGTTTTTGATTTACTTACTATACCAGTCAATTTCCTTAAAGCCTGAGACATTAACCTTGCTTGAAGCCCTACATGGGTATCTCCCATGTCCCCTTCAATTTCCGCCCGAGGAACTAAGGCCGCCACAGAGTCTACAACCACAACATCCACAGCGCCACTGCGCACCAACGCTTCGCATATCTCCAATGCCTGTTCACCTGTATCCGGTTGGGAAACCAGTAAGTTTTCCGTATCAACCCCCAAATTACGTGCATATACCGGATCCAAGGCATGTTCAGCATCAATAAAAGCTGCCATGCCGTTTTGTTTTTGGGCCTCTGCGATTACATGAAGGGCCACTGTGGTTTTACCAGATGACTCTGGGCCATAAATTTCTACTACACGGCCTCTGGGTAGTCCACCTACCCCCAGAGCGATATCCAATGATAACGCTCCACTAGATATAGCTTCTATATTTAATTTGGTTGAATCCCCTAATTTCATGATAGAGCCTTTACCAAATTGTTTTTCAATGTTTGCCAGAGCTATTTCAAGGGCTTTTATTTTATCGGACATAGATATCCATCCTCTCTAAAACATATGTTCGCCTTTTATCTAATTATAGTTGATGAATAAATAACTAGTCAATAAAAAAGTTCGAAAGTTCGTTGACAAAGTTGAGACTGCAAATAGATATAACACCTCGTTTTAACCTCAAACTTCGCACTGGACTTCCGAACTTTTTATTACTTTCTGGCACGGGCAGGTTCGACAAATATTCTCCTGCCTTTAAAATGCTGCCTATGCAAGCAACTGATTACACAGTTGGCCCAATCTTCAGGAACCTCAACGAAACTAAAATTTTCATATATGTTAATGTTACCAATTTGACCACCTGAGATGCCAGATTCATCTGATACTAGCTTAATAATCTCTGGCGGGGTTACCCGGTCTTTTCTTCCAAGTGTAAGAAATAACCTTACCATACCAGGCCTTGCACCGGTATTGCCGAAATTAACAGTGTTAAGATTAACATCCTCACTGTTAGGTTCCAAATCCATGGAAAGTTTGAGAGCTGCCGCGGCAATATCCATCGGATCATACTCATCTACTAGTGCATCAACAACCGAACGGTAGTAACCTAATTTTCCTTCATTAATAATTTGAATCAATCTTTCCTTAATACTTTCCTTTTGACGTTCTACCACATCGGCAATACTGGGTAGTTTTTGTCTCTTAATGTGGGTTTTAGTTATGTTTTCAATTTGGCGTAGTTGACGGTATTCTCGAGGGCTAATGATCGTAATGGCAACACCTGATCTACCGGCTCTACCTGTTCGACCAATCCTGTGGACATAAAACTCTGGATCCTGAGGAATATCATAGTTGATTACATGGGAAACACCCTCAATATCCAATCCCCTAGCTGCTACATCGGTGGCTACCAACAGTTCAACCTCACTTGAACGAAACTGTCTCATGACAGTATTTCTTTGTTGTTGGCTGAGGTCCCCATGGAGGGCAGCAGCAGCAAACCCTCTGGCTTGCAAGCCAGCAACCAATTCATCAACACCTCGTTTGGTACGGCAAAAAAGGATACCCTGAGAAATATCACTTATATCAAGTATTCTGCAAAGCGCTTCTAACTTATTTTTTTCCGGTGCCTCATAAAAGACCTGTTCAATTTGAGGTACCGTCAGATTGGTTTTACTAACAGTGACATATTTGGGATCTGTCATATATTGCTGAGCCAGCCTAATGATTTCCTGAGGCATAGTGGCAGAAAAAAGCAAGGTCTGTCTTTCTGCCGGAGTATGTCTAATGATCTCCTCTATGTCTTCGATGAAACCCATATCCAGCATTTCATCTGCCTCATCTAGTATCACCATGTCAACCTGATCAACCTTTAATGTCTGACGCCGAAGGTGATCCAACAATCGTCCAGGAGTACCCACAACCACTTGTACGCCTAGTCGTAGAGATCGAATTTGGCGCTCGATGGATTGTCCACCATATATGGGCAATACCTTTATGCGGCTAAAACGACCAATCTTACTAATCTCTTCTGCAACTTGAATGGCCAGTTCACGTGTAGGTGTAATGATAATGGTTTGAACTTCTCTTTTTCTAGGATTCAACCGTTCAATCATGGGAATACTAAAGGCTGCAGTTTTACCTGTACCAGTCTGAGCTTGACCAATCATATCATAACCTGCCAAAACCTGCGGCACAGCCAGCTGCTGAATAGGAGTTGGTTCTTCAAATCCCATTTCCTTTAAACCATCAACAATTCTGCGATCCAATTCAAGATTTCCAAAAAGCTTTGTCTCTTTTCTGTGATTCATTCATTTCCTTCTTTCTAGCTGATATAAATTATTTTCCTTGCAAAAAGTGCTTTGCCATCTTCAGCGCTGCATTAACAGTACCACTACGGATGGCTTTTCTTTCCCCAGGAAAGCGATATTCTCTGTAACAAACGCCAGTTGGCGAGGACAGTGCAATATAAACTAGTCCCACGGGCTTTCCCTCACTGGACGTAGGGCCCGCAACACCTGTGACAGCCAGGCCAATACTACTTCCAAGCTCTCTGCGAACACCCTCAGCCATAGCTATAGCTGTTTGGCGACTAACCGCTCCAAATTGCGCCAGGGTGTCAGCAGGAACTCCAAGGATCCTTTCCTTAACTTGTTTTGTGTAGGCCACAACACCACCAACCAGATACCGGGAGGCCCCTGGTATATCAGATAAACGAGCTTCAATTAATCCACCGGTACATGATTCTGCCACTGCAATGGTAAGCCCCGCATCAATGAGCATCTGACCTACCACCTGCTCAATCTTTTCATCATCCTCGGCAAAAATATATTGAAATAATCGTTTACGGACTTGTTCAGATAGATTTTGTACTAGGCCTGTGGCCTGTTCAAGGGTTGCACCTTGTCCGGTTACCCGAACTTCAACAACACCCGGGTTTACCAAAAAGGAGATTTCAGGGTTTCCCATACCACACAGGTCATCTATTAACTCTTGAACAGTACTCTCTCCAATACCAGTTAAACGAAATGTTTTCGATGTACAAAGGGTCCCTCGATGGGGTAAGCTGTTTAAATAGGATACCACAGAGTTGTCAAACATGGTCTCCATTTCCCATGGTGGCCCTGGTAAAATGATAATGGCCTTTTTATCAACTTCAACAATGGCTCCCGGAGCAGTGCCTCTGGTGTTTGGTAAAACTCTAGCACCTTCTGGGAAATAAGCCTGTTTAGTGTTATTGTCAGGCATTTCCATGCCTCTTTTGGCAAAATGCTCTCGAATAGCTTCCAGAGAGGCTTCGTCCAACTTCATATCCAGTTCCAGTACTTCTGCCACGGTTTCTTTGGTAAGGTCATCAATGGTAGGTCCTAAGCCTCCTGTAATGAATATGAGATCAGCCCGTTCCAAAGCCTGCAGCAGTACTAAACCCATGCGACCCCAGTAATCCCCAACTGTTGTGTGCTGTATAACCTCAATGCCCATTTCTGTGAGGCGTCTGCCTAAATACTGGGCATGAGAATTTAAAACTTCACCAACCAATAATTCTGTACCGGTAAAAATAATTTCCGCTTGCACTTTAATCACCTTTTCCACACATTATCTTATATATATTCGCCGGCACTATCTAATTCCCTTCAGATTTTTTTATAATACAAAAACAACAAAGAGACCAAACATAGTTGATCTCTTTATTGTTTCCAGAAATATTCAATTTATGCAGCCGTCTGGGAATGTAGCAAGCTTCTAAAATCTTCTCCAGAAATTTTTTCTTTCTCCAGCAAAACATCCATGGTTAATATTAGGAATTCTTTGTGACTGGTTATATAATTCATAACCCTCTGTTCCTGCTCTTTGAGAATTTCAGATACCACGTTATGCTTAAGATCTCCGGGTAAATTTTCTAAACTCACAACACCAAGTCTCGACATACCTGATCTAATTATGGTTTCTGCCGTCTGCAAAGCTTTCTCATAATCATTAGATGCACCTGTGCTTCGATTGCCGTAAATAACTTCCTCGGCCACTGCACCGGCCAGCATAACAGCTATTTGATTCTCCAAATAATCCTTAGTATATAGAAAGGTATCATCCTCGGGGGTTTGTCGCATATAGCCTAGAGCTCCCCCTCGGGGCGTTACAGTAAGGGCAGACACAGATCCGGGTCTGGACAGTTCACTCATCAAAGCATGACCGGTTTCGTGGACCGCCACCCGTTTCAGTTCTTCAGGATTAGGTCGACGGTCTAACTTTTCGCCCATAATAACCTTATCAACTGCTTCATGGAAGTGTCGGTGATAAATTTCCTTTAACCCTTCTCTCATTGCCAAGATAGCAGCTTCATTGGTCAGACTCTCTAGGTGTGCCCCGGAAAAACCAAAGGTTTCCCTAGCCACCTGTAATAGGTCCACATTTTGTGCCAGTGGCTTATTACTGGTGTGAAGCTTTAAGATTTCTAATCTGCCATTTTTATCCGGCAAATCAACCTTAACCTGACGGTCAAATCTTCCTGGACGTAACAATGCAGGGTCCATCATATCCACTCGGTTGGTGGCAGCCATAATTAGAAGTCGTACATTATCATCAACTTTTAGACCATCCATTTCTACCAACAACGCATTTAAAGTTTGATCATATTCCATATGGCTGGCATTTTGTCCTCTTTTAGACGCCAATACCTCAACTTCATCTATAAAAATAATCCCACTCTTCTTCTTTTGTTTGATGGCAGATTCCCTGGCCGTTTGAAATATCTTGCGAACCCTTTGTGCTCCCACACCAGCATACATTTCTACAAAATCAGAACCACTGGCCGAAACAAAAATTGAATCAGTATAGCTGGCAGCAGCTCGGGCCATTAAGGTTTTACCGGTACCTGGAGGGCCTGTCATAATAATTCCCTTCAGAGGGCGAATTCCTAAACGCTTAATTTCTTGATAGTTCTTTATAAAATCAAGGGCTTCCTTCAATTCTTTAATGGCAGAAGACTGTCCTCCAATGTCTTCAAAGGATATTTCCTGACGTTTCGGTATAGTGGATGCTTTACCAATCCCAGACTTTAGCCCCGTTTTGGCATTAGTTAGATAATACAGTGCTCCTCCAAAGGCAAGCAAAAAGATAAAAGGGGTAATATCATATCCTGCTACCACTCCAAATACTAGTAGTGCCGCACCTAAACCTAAACTAATTTCTTTCAGCAATTTGGCCACCTCCTTGGGTGGTAACCGTTTTACCGTGATCTTGTCTGGGAATTATTTGATATAAATAGTGTCCGTCTGTTTTGGAAAATTGGATATAAATATTATTTTCATCTACAAAAACTTTTCCTTCTGCGCCTTGCTTCCGTGCTGCTTCTTCGACCTTCTGGGCTGCCTCTGGATAATTACCCATTACTTGCGCCTGGTAGATGATATGGTGACTTTCATAAAAAGCTTGATTTAGAGCATTATCAGATTTACTCATAAATTTAATCTGATAATGTTTTTGACCCATGACTTCATTGATTAATTGATTAATTTCCTGGTATGCCACCATTAAGTTACTTGTATCTTTCGATAATTCTACTTTAACTAAAGACTTTGATGTACCCTCTTTAATTGTAAAATCCTCTACCAGTTCGTTTTCGGCTAGCACTTTGCTTAAGGGTTGCTGATAACTATATTCCTTATAAGCCCATTGTCCAGCAAAAACTAGAGCAAGTCCTAAAACAAAGGTCATAAAAATAACCGGAAGCTTAAGGCCGTGCCATTGCATAGCCATCATCCTTTCCAGTTTAGTACTGATTTAATGCTATATCATTATAGCACGTTAGTATATACGATTCTTTATGAAACCGTTGGAAATTAAAAAAACAGGAAAGCAAAATGCTCTCCTGTTCTAGTACTCTTCTTTTTTTAGCAGGTGCCATCCTTTGGCCATATAGTCGATTCCAGACCAAAGGGTAAAGAAAACCGCCACAGCCATTGCAATTTTCCCCAAATCAAACCCTAAAAATTGAAAGGTTATATTATGCAAAAACATAGCCACAATAGCAACAATTTGGGTTACCGTTTTCCACTTCCCCAGTTTACTGGCAGAGATGACCACACCCTCTGTTGCTGCTATTGCCCTAAGGCCGGTCACCATAAATTCACGTCCTATAATGATTATAGCAACCCAAGCTGACAATTTGTCCAACTCCACCAGGACAATAAGAGCCGCCGATACCAAAAGTTTATCCGCCAGTGGATCCATAAATTTACCAAGGGTGGTTACTTGTTTATTTTTTCTCGCAATGTAACCGTCAAGACCATCGGTACTAGCAGCTAAAATAAAAACCCCAGCAGCTATTATATCGCCATATTTAATTCTTAAAGTAACCACTGCCAAAAAAACAGGAATTAAAAACATTCTTGCCAGAGTCAACCGGTTCGGTAAATTCATTGGGCCAACTCTCCCATCAAATCATACTCTAATGCCCTATTAATCTTTACTTTAACAAAATCACCAATCCGTAATGGTCTTGAACTGGTAAATTCTACGGTACCATCAATCTCCGGCGCATCATAGGAAGAACGACCGGTATAAACCCCTTTGCTTTGGTCCGTTACCTCTTCAACTACAACTTCTATTTCTTGGCCAATTCTTTTCTGATTTTGCGAAAGGGATATCTCCCTTTGCAATTTCATCGCCCTATGATAACGTTCTTGTTTTATTCTGCCATGAATTTGATTAGGCATTTCTGCTGCCGGGGTTCCTTCCTCCTGAGAATATGTAAATACACCAGCCCTATCAAATTTTACTTCTTCCATAAAATCTAGTAGTTCTTTAAAATGTTCCTCAGTTTCCCCTGGGAAACCAACAATGAAAGATGTCCGAATAACAATACCTGGTATTTCAGTTCGTAACTTTTGAATAAGTATCCGTGCTTGTTGTTTCGTAACAGGGCGTTTCATAGCCCTCAAAATATCATTTGCTGCATGCTGCATTGGTAAATCAATGTATTTACATATATTGGGGTTTTCCGCCATAGCCTTAATTAATTGATCCGTAAAACGATTAGGGTAACAATATAGTAATCGAATCCATTGAAGACCCTGGATGGGTCCCAATCTTTCTAATAACTGGTCCAGTCGATATTCACCGTATAAATCCAACCCGTAACGTGTGGTGTCTTGGGCAATTAAAATAATCTCTCTCACGCCCTTTTCCACCAAATCCTTAACTTCTGCTTCAATGGATTCAATGGGCCTGCTACGGAATTTACCTCGGATATCCGGTATAGCGCAGTAAGCGCACCGGTTATCACAACCCTCTGCAATTTTTACGTAGGCAGTATAAGAGGGTGTACTTAACAAACGGGGCGAATGCTCATCATAGATATATAAAAGGTCCTCGACTCGGGTGTGTCTATCCTTGCCTTCCAAAGCGTGATTAACTACTTCTACAATATTACTGACATGTCCTGGACCAAGGATAACATCAATTTCTGGAATTTCTTCCAGTAGTTCCTTTGAATATCTTTGTGCTAAACAGCCTGTAACAATAAGCGCCTTACATTTGCCCCTCTCCTTATATTGTGCCAATTCAAAGATATGCCGTATGGATTCTTCCTTGGCGGATTCAATAAAGCCGCATGTGTTAACAATTAAAGCATCGGCATTTGCTTCGTTATTGGTTATTGTAAAATTATTTTCCCGGAGTAGACCTAGCATAACCTCTGAATCCACCAGGTTTTTTGGGCATCCCAAGCTTAATAATCCGATAGAGGGCATAACATTTCCTTTCGTTGTTAGAAGAATTTTTCGTAATAAGTATAAATCAGTGCTACTAACCTGTCAAAGAGAACTAAATGGTTCTATAATTTGTAAACTCAACTGGTATATCCAGTTCCGTCCCCTTAACAACATTGATTGCTAGTTGCAAATCATCCCTGTTCTTTCCAGAAACCCTTACCTGATCACCTTGTACAGATGCTTGAACTTTTACCTTACTATCTTTTATAGCTTTAACAATCTTTTTAGCAATATCTTGTTCTATGCCCTGCACTAGGGTCACTACCTGTCGTACAGTATCTCCAGCAGCAGATTCTACTTTACCATATCGAAGAGCTTTTAGGTTGATTCCCCGCTTAATAAGTTTACTTTCCAGTATATCAATTACGTTACGAAGTTTAAAATCGTCATCACTAATTAAAGTTATCTCGGGTTTATTTTCAAAAATAATTCTACTTTTACTTCCTCTAAAATCAAAACGGGTTTCTATTTCCCTTAACGCCTGATTCACAGCATTAAGTACTTCCTGCATATCCACACGGCTGACAATATCAAAACTATTCTCTTTAGCCATATACAACCCCTCCTAGTTGCTATCACTTAAATAATAAAATTATATCATAATGGATAATGTTGTCAAAAAACCATTTGTTTTCATGGCCTATCAGAAAACAAAAAACTTTACGAGACACCAGGGCAACTAAGGCTAACACTGGCTCTTAACAGTTCTCGTACCTTATGGGGTATGGCACCAGCCAAGTTTCCTTTGTTATAATAATTCTGGAGGTCTTTAAAATGTATCATTATCTCGGCTTTTTTCCAGAAAACAAAGAAATCATTGCCATTATCGGTCCCAGAAGGCCTATAAAAGGGTCTTCTGCATCAGAAATACTTCAGCACCAACGTGACTGTGATATAGCCTATCATCTGGCCCAGCAAGCTGCTAGAAAAGATGTTGTGGTTCTCTCTGGTTTAGCCACAGGTATTGACACAGCAGCTCATTTAGGTTGTCTTGATGCAGGTGGAATAACAGTGGCCGTTGTACCTTTCGGATTGTCCGCACCTATTTCTCCAGCCGAAAATCGTAGTCTTTTTCACCAAATAGTACACAAAGGCGGGTGCATTGTCAGTCAATTTAAGCCAAAGCAACCAGCAGCTAAATGGACCTTTATTGTCCGGGATAAAACACAGGCAGAACTTTCGTCAAAAATCGTTGTAGTGGGCACCTTTCCTCCGAATGGACTCATTGTCGGAGGGACAAGGCACTGTGCCCTATGGGGAAGAAAAATGGGCAAGCCATTATTTCACTATAGAGAATTCAATGGTCAATATGTGATTTACAAAGATCAGCAGGTTAGCATTGGTGAAATTTAAATCTTAGACCGACTTATCATCTGTTTAGAAAGTTATAGTATAGGGAAATAATAAACCTATCATAAAATTAGGTAATAGTTAAAAATGTCAAATTTTTTTGTCAATGGGTTGCAATTTTTTTCACATTCCCATACCATATATGTAAATCTGGAAGGAGTGGTTAAATGTTAACGGTCAGGAGACTTTCATTGGAAGAAATTTTGGATCTTGAATGGCTCGCTTTATTAGTAGATCAAGTATTGGAATATAATTATTATACTGTCCCTCTGGAGGAAAAACACTTAAAGATGATTCAGTTGTCTGTTAACGGTTCTTTGGACATGGAAACTATTGCAAGCTATATTGTGGATTACCTTTCTCCCGAAGCCATTAATTTTAACTATCAATATAAAGATCATTCATCACTAAGCCAAGACGAAGTTGGGTAAAACTAAAATTTCTATAAATACCTTGGCCAACAAACTTAATTATGGTATACTTTACCCCAAATGGTACAAGGTGGTATCAATAATTGAGCAAACATTTAAATTTTAAAATCATATTTAGCGCCATTGGTTTTTTTTTAATTGGGTTAAGTATGTTCTTTCCTGATCGTTCCTGGTTAATTATATCTGGTGCAATTATATTTACCATTGGCATGGTGAGAAAACCCAAGAGAAATAAGCGGTAATACCCGGCAAAGTTGCACGGGTATTTTTTATCTTCAAATCGGAAAGTAACTTTCCGAGCCAAGTTAAAGCTCCAAAATAACCAATTTTTGGTTATACCGCTTGAGCTGCTATGTTGCCTGAATGCCTAATCACTCGGAAAGCGTTATCACTGCTGTATACTCCAATAAAAAGCTAGATTTTAGGGTGCAGTTAATAAGACCCATCTTTTTTGGATCAGTGATATCATATTTGATTAATTCGATTAGTCTCGAGTTTGTTTAACCTGAACTTACGGCAACCCATGCCTGTATGCAAAGGAATTCTTGTAATTTTTCCTTAGCATTCTTCAATGCCTTTTGCAGCCAGGGATTAGGGGCTAACTTTATATGGCGGTAACGGTTGTTGCCTACAATGTTCCCAGGTACATTCAGTATTTTACGGCGGATAGTGGGCACTTCAGCACGGCTGTCTTTGCCATCCAATAAGGCCAAGCGAAACCAGTTGAGAAGGTTATACGATAATACTTTGAGCCACATAAAGGCTTTGTTTCGATCCATCTCTGCTTGGCTCATTTTTTCAAAGCCTAAGCCAACCTTGAGTTCATCAATTTTGTTTTCGATATTGCAACGCTTATTGTATTCGTGCCATACCTCCTCTGGGTTGTGCTCGTCACTAGAAGTAATTATCACCTGGTAGTCGAATGTCTTCAGGTCAAAGTTAAGTTGATCGCCGCATGCCTTAGGTTCTTGAGTTTCACGGATAAATACAAACCTGCGGGCTTTGGACCATTTAGGTAATGGAATGGTGATTTCTGCTGCAGCATAATGGTTGCTCAAAGACTGCCACTGGTTCTGGTCATCAAGGTATTTAATGACCTTTCTCATATTACTGGTGAGTTTAGCCTTACAAATATACTCGATGCCCTGTTCTTCCAGGTAGGCAAAGTTATCCTCATCAAAGAAACCTTTATCTATGCGGATACCTTTTACGAGGATATTCTGGGCAGCTAAGATCTCTAATGTCTCTTTAAGGAATTCCATAAATTGGCCATTGCTGGCGACGTTCCCACTATATAACCCGGCATTGACTAGTTCGCAAGTTCCAGAGATAAATGCTACCTTTACCTTGTAGGAAGGCCTCCCGTGGTACCGAGGATTGTAACCGACTTTTGATCCTTCCTGTTTCCCAAAAACAGTGAGGACACTGTCATCAATATCTAGCCAGACTTCACGGGGCTGATCGGATTTGGCCTTTAAGGACAGCATTTCCTGATTCACCAGAGGCAATTGGTTTAATGCCTCCTGCTCACAGATAAGAGATAGAAAGTTCCGCAAAGTGCTTTCGTCAGGCACTTGTGTTACTTCTTTAATTTTCTGGTATCCAGGGTCAGTTTGCAGAGCATTCATATGAGAAAACCGTAATAATCCCAAGGAAAGGGCATCAATGATTGTATCTAACAACCCTGTATCAGAGTATTTACAGTTATGATGTCGCTTAAGGGAAACCCCTTTAAGCATACCCTTGAAATCAATGGCTTGCTTAAACGCCTCTAGTATGCCAAAATTTCCATAAGCAGTTACAGAAGTATTGTCAAAGCTAATCGGAAGATCACTTTTGCTAGTCAGGCGTTGAAGAGAATGTAATTTCTTCTGATATTTACGTTCCAAATCACGTCGTTGTTGACGGGTCAAAGTTTCAAGTTGATTTGTGGTAATAAATTGTGATACCATCATTTCAGAGGGTCACCATCCTTTTGGAATGTTTTGTTTGGACGCTAAACAATTCCGTAGAAGGGGCGGTGTACCCTCTTTTTCTGTCAAATTTTTTACAACAAAAAATGGTTATTAGACCTTGATGTTATTGGGTTTTTAAACTTTACTTTCCGTATCTAAGTTTATAGTATACCTTATTTATTTTTTCAAATCATGATAAACAGGAGTAAAAACAAAATGAAAACGGAAAAATAAAATAAAATCATCTGGAGGTGATTGTTTTATGATGCGTAATAACACGTGGAGATATCCTAATCTTGGCTTCTGGGTAGTTCATGTTGCATCTTTGGCTGCAATGGGATATTTAGCATACAAAGCCAAGGATTGCAGTTGTGACATTGATTATTCAGAAAACCAATCCTTCTCCAACAAAATGCCCCAGAATCAGGAACCTCAGGTTGACCAGTTTTAAAGTATAACTTGATATTTTTTTTTAGAAAAACATAGTTTGTATAATCCTCTAATGTTTTAAATCCCGAGGCAACCTTCGTATCTCTAGTACATTTAGGGAGGTCAATACTTCCTATATACTAAAAATAACCCGACTTAAGTCGGGTTATTTTTAGTATAATATAGGTTAAAATACGCAAGAGGTGATCATAATGCATATTCTTTGGTTATTAATGGGAGTCTTGGGCGCTTTATGGATATTTTGGGATACACGTAAACAGGGTTATTCCTTTGAATCTTCTTTTCGGTGGGCACTAGGTACTTTTTTTGTACCCGCAGCAGTCATCCCTTTTTACCTCTTCCAATCCAACATAAGAGAAAAGAGGCATAAAAGCTATAATAAGGGACCTGTGGATATTACCGCAAATATTCTTTTGAAATGTCCCCATTGCGGAATTTTCTACGAAGGAAATCCAGAAAGGTGTCCCAACTGTAAAGCCCTTGTTAAAGATGAATAAGGAGCTTAGTCTCCCCTATCCCTGTGTTAATTTAGGATCTTCGCCAGCGTTAAATGGTATTCTTACAACCTTACCATTTTCTCCGAGACGGCCAAGGTTCTTTCCGTTGACATTCACTTCTACTACACCGGCATTTCCCACATGAAGAAAGATCTTCTCCTGAGCTTTAAAGTCTTTCATTTCCCCTGCTCCTACCAAACCACTAAAGACGGTATTACCATCCGCTTCAACTTGCATCCAACTTTGTTTTTCAGTAACTTTCAAAACAACCCTTACCCCATCCATTTCCTGTGGGGTGCGGGGTTTTGTGGGTACATTAATTTGACTAGGTGTCTTTTCTGCTGAACTATTTAAATTATCCTGTGCTGTCTTAGGTAAATCCGGCTTGTTATCTTTTGTTTGACCACTGTTATTATAAAAGGTGTTAAAGGCTAGCAATGATACAATGGCCAGTCCTGCTGCAACATATCTCCACATTTTGTTCCCTGAAATAACAGGTTCTGGGTCAGCTTGTTTTTTTTCTTCAACAGGAGGTTGATTATCCTGTGTGATTTGGCCATATTCTTCCATGATTTCTTCTGTATTAATCTCAAGATATTTTGCATAGGTTCTTAAGAAGGCCTTTGCATACACAGGCCCAGGCAAAATATCAAATTCTTCATTTTCTAAGGCTTCAAGATATTTCGCTCTAATCTTGGTTGCCTCTTCTAAGTATTCAAACGAGTAACCCTTTTCTTTTCTTGCGCTCCTTAAAGCTTCCCCTACTGCCACCATCGTCACCTCCGATTTTCGCTGGTATACCATACTCGGGTAAAGATGTTACCCAATTCGCAATTATACCTGTGGCTTCATTTAAATCATCACAATCAACAGATAAATCATATTCATCGTTGGGTGAATCAGGATATTTATATAGAGGATCGTAATACTTTGTTAAAAGGTAAGGAATAACCTCCTCAAACTTTCTTTCATCGATCTTTTGATTTAATTCTTCTACAGTTTTGTTTCCAAGAGACTTCTTTAATAGGGCTGTACTTAACTTCAGCATTTCAATATTATTATCAGGGCCCTTTGTATATTCATCTATAATCCTTTGCACCCGCTTCTCTATTGAAGCATACATTAAAACTCGATAACCCTGTGACATGGCGTTGAAAACTGAAGTTGGTACGATTAGTTTACCCACTCTGCGACTTTCACACTCTACAGCTACCATTCCTTTATCTTCTGCTCTTATAAGGGTTTGTACAATACTTGACTCAAAATCCTTTTGGGAAGGTGATTCTGGCAAACCAATCTTACCATAGGCTGATCCTCTATGACAGGCAATAGATTCTAAATCTAAAACAGGTATGCCAAACCTATTTAAGTTATTTAAAACAATGGTTTTCCCTACTCCGGTTAAACCATGTAAAACAATGCATTTATGCGGTATCAAGTCCTGATCTAAATAAGCATGTATATGCTTACGATAAGCTTTATAACCACCCTGTATCCGATAAAGGTTTATGCCTAGGGTATTTAAGATCGAGGCTGCATATTTGCTACGCATTCCTCCACGCCAACAGTAAAGAAAAACCGTTTTATCCTTAGCCAATTTTGAAATATCATCATATAGTGCCGGAAGTTTTGGGCTTGCAATTTCTAAACCCAATCTTTTGGCGGCTTCCGTCCCAACCTGTTTGTATACTATGCCAACCTTTGCCCTTTCTTCATTTGTAAATAAAGGAATGTTTATTGCACCAGGAATCGAACCTTCTGCAAATTCTCCCTCTGACCGTAAATCAATAAAACAAGCATCATTTTGTTGTAAAGCTTGATTAATGAAAATATCTTTTAGCATATTGTCTTACTTCCTTGTCGCATCTATTCTAGTTTTTCTTTTTTTATCCTGCAAAAAGAATTAGATAAAAAACCCTATGACTTTAGGATTTCCTATCTAATTCGCCAAAATTCTATCGCCACTCTACATTTAGGCATATTTAGGTAATGTTAATCAAAGTCAGTATAGCATGCACATCAATAATGGTCAACTTATGCAAGTTGACCATTATATAAAGTTACTCTTGTTTATTTTCTTTAAAAGTTTGTATGTATTGTTCCATGGTCATTAAAATGGTCCTTGGTTTACTACCCTCATAACCCCCTACAATGCCTTTTTTCTCCATTATGTCAATTAACCTCGCTGCCCTCGCATACCCAATATGGAGTCGACGCTGTAACATGGAGATTGATGCATGACCAGTTTCTATTAAAATGCGAACAGCCTCAGGTAAAAGATCATCTTCAACCTCTGCCTCTTGTTTTGCCTTTGGGTCTTCTTTAACCACCGTATCATCATAGATAGGTTCAGATTGCTTTTTCAAAAAAGAGACGACATCCTCCACTTCCCTATCAGACAAAAAGGCTCCCTGTACCCTTATTGGTTTTGAAGCACCCACCGGAAAGTACAACATATCACCCTTACCCAATAGCTTCTCTGCCCCTGCCATATCAAGAATGGTTCTTGAATCCACCTGGGATGACACTGCAAAGGAAATTCTGGAAGGAATGTTTGCTTTTATCAAACCGGTAATGACATCCACTGACGGACGTTGTGTGGCTACAACTAGATGAATGCCAGCAGCCCGAGCCATTTGTGCTAAACGACATATGGCATCTTCTACATCAGCCGGAGCAACCATCATTAAGTCAGCCAACTCATCAATAATTACTACCATTAAAGGTAAGCGATTCTGACCAGTACCGGGTTCGTTTTCACTAAACAGGTTGTTATACATGGTGATATTACGAACCCCAGCCTTGGCAAACAACTCATATCGCTTTTCCATCTCCCGGACGGCCCATCGTAGTGTGGTGGCAGCCTTCTTAGGATTGGTTACAACCGGAGAAACCAGATGAGGTATACCGTTATAGGTGGCTAGTTCAACCATCTTCGGATCTATCATGAGAAATTTGACTTCATCTGGTGTGGCTTTAAAGAGAATGCTGGAAATCAGCGTGTTAATACAAACACTTTTTCCCGCCCCGGTCGCACCGGCAATTAGCAGGTGCGGCATTTTTGTCAAATCAGCCATTATCGGCGTCCCTGCTATATCCTTGCCCAGAGCCACCGTTAAGCTGGAACTTGCATTACTAAATTCTTTTGCTTCCAGTAAGTCTCTAATATGAACCATGGAAATTTCTTTATTGGGAACCTCAATTCCCACCGCTGCTTTACCAGGTATGGGTGCTTCTATACGGACATCCGGTGCAGCCATAGATAAAGCAATGTCATCGGCCAAGCCAACAATTCGACTTACTTTTACACCAGCAGGAGGCTGTATTTCATAACGAGTGATGGCTGGACCACGGGACACCTGTGTAACCTTAGCCTTGATCCCAAAGCTTTCTAAGGTCTCTTCCAGTTTAGCAATATTATCAGTGATATCCTTTGCACTGGAGATATTTTTACTTGCCTTCATAGGACGAGACAGTATGCTTAATGGTGGTAGATTAAATGAGCTCATATCATTCAAAGATAACTGACTATAGGTGATATCGGCTTCATCCCTTTCTGGTTCTAAGGGAGACGCTTGTTCTAAAACAGTAGTTTTGGGTCTTTTATTAATAACAAAATTAAGGGGACCTGTTTTTTCTTTATTATTCATATCCTCTTTATTTTGATCAACAACCGGAAAGTCAATCTCATCCTGAGAACCATTAATAATGACTGGCGTAATTGTTCTTTCCTTAGGTTTTTCTGACTCCATACTTTCCTCAACTTCTGTAAACAAAAAATCATTTAACCTTTTCCCGGTGTGTTCAACACATTCCTTGGCCTTAAAGGTTGTTTTCTGAGCAAGCACTGCCATAGAAATATTGGTCATCAGTAAAAGGGATACGATAAATCCCGAAGTTAATAGAATATAAGTACCTGCTTTTCCGAAGGATTGTATTAACAAAAAGGCCAGCATTGAGCCAATAAGCCCACCACCAGTACCAGCTGTAGCCGCATCGGTAATTCCCATTAAAATTTCTATAAAGGTACCTTTTATGGGACTAAAAAGACTTAAAGATGTTAGGATGAGAAAAAATAATAGTATTGCTCCATAGGCTTTAATATTCACTGGGGTACGCCTTCGGTCTATGATAAGCTTTATACCAAAAAAGCCAAAGAGAAACATCAAAGCGACCCCTCCACAGGTACCAAAGAGACCCTTTAATACGCGTCCCACAAAACCCCCGATTGCCCCCAAGGGTGTATTGGCAAAACTAATCAGTCCTAGCACAGCAATTGATATTAAACCTATGCCAAAGATTTCATATTTTAAATCATTCTTTAATTTCTTTAATAAATCCAAGGCGTGGCACCTCCAAGTAATATATACTACAGAAATTTCCAAAACCCTTTTATCCTTGCAATAAGAGAATTTCCCGAATAAAGAAAAGGATACCAAAACATATTAACATATGAAATATCTTTTAATCTACCTTTAGTAAAGAAAGGAGGGTTCACCCCATGCCCCATACAAAGGGAAAAACAACGGCTCGGGAATTGCTTGACTTAGAAAGTCATTTGATGCTAGAAACCAACATGGTTGGGCAATTTAATCATTTTGCTCAGGAGGCTAGCAATCCCCAGCTACAACAAATTTGCCAGAACATTGCACGTAGCCGCATGGATTGTTTTCAACGATTAGTACAGCACACCAATATTGGAAATATCCAATAACTGAAAGGAGGTTTATCATGCAAGGAGACCAAGTTACCGATAAAAACCTGTGTTTAGCTATGCTTAACCAATTAAAATGGGATGCTTCTTGTTTAACATCTAAAATTCTGGAGTGCTCCGATGCACAGCTTCGCCAGGATTATATTAACATCCTGAACAGAACCTTTGAAGAACAAGTACAGGTATATAACTTTGCCAATCAGCAGGGCTGGCATAAGCCTATGATGGCTGAACAAAATATGGTTACTCAAGTACAGAGCGGTGCACAAAAAATGCTGAATGAGCAACAACAAAGTATGGCTACCCAGCACCAACAAGCACAATATCAGGCCATCCAAAATCAACCAAACATGCTGAATAACAACCAAGGAGTGGGTTATCAAACCTACGCACAGCCCTATTACAACCCACAACAGTATCCATACAATTATGGCGAGACTCAGCAGCAGTTCTTTCCAAGGTAAACAAAATGGCACCTAATCAGGTGCCATTTTGTTTGCAAAACATTAGCTTACGCCATACCCTATAGGGCACAAGAGCCT
Organism: Desulforamulus reducens MI-1; assembly: GCF_000016165.1. Taxonomy (GTDB): domain Bacteria; phylum Bacillota; class Desulfotomaculia; order Desulfotomaculales; family Desulfotomaculaceae; genus Desulfotomaculum; species Desulfotomaculum reducens. The sequence goes on from NC_009253.1 coordinate 2,127,162, forward strand.
TTAGGCGACAGCGTAAGCCTTAATTGCCCTTATACAAGTCGGAAAGTTTTATACTTTCTGATTTGCTAAAGAAAGCCCCTCCTTTTCCTTTTAGGAGGGGCTTATTCGAGCATATCAAAAAGCATAGCATTTTCCTATGCATAGTTAAACTAGCTCTCGTGAAGTTTCGTTTTTTCTAAGTGGTTACCAAACCAGGATAAACGTCCTTACGTAAAAAGTGGGTCGGATCCGTACTATTAATCCTTACCACTCGTCTTTGACCTGTTTCAATCTTTTCCAACAAAACCGGTATTCCTGCCACTTCGGATGCCTCATAAGCTGCATAGGTATTATTATTGAAACCTTCTAATACATATTCTAAGGGGAGTGATGTCCATAAAATCATTGCAACTGACACCTCTCCTTACCTTTCTGCTCCTCAATTAATTCCTTTAGTTTACACATAGCTTGACCAACACCACCAACAGCATCGATTAACCCGGTTTCCACAGCATCTTTACCAATAACCACTGTGCCAATATCCCTGGCAAGTTCTCCGGTCTTAAACATTAATTGTCTAAATTTTTCTTCTGTTACTCTTGAATGTTCGGTTACAAATCGGATAACTCTGTCCTGCATTTTATCCAGATAATCATAGGTTTGAGGTACGCCTATGACTAACCCATTGAGCCTGATTGGATGGATTGTCATAGATGCGGTAGGCGCAATGTAACTATATTTACTTGATACAGCAATGGGTACGCCTATGCTATGTCCTCCTCCCAACACCAAAGTTACGGTAGGTTTTGTCATTGTTGCAACAACTTCTGCAATGGCTAAACCTGCTTCCACATCTCCACCCACTGTATTAAGAACCAATAATACGCCTTCAACATTATCATCTTGTTCAATTCCTACCAACTGAGGTATGATATGTTCATATTTTGTAGTTTTATTTTGGGCGGGCAACATAATATGTCCTTCAATCTGACCCACTATTGTGACACAATGAATATTGCTTTTTATATTTTCCGGGATTGTAGGCGTTCCCAATTCTTTAATGTTTTCCAAAGTTCCTTTAGCTTGTCCTGTTACACGCTTGGGCGTGCCAGGAACTCCAGGGGCCGCAGGATTTGGTTGGGGCATAGGTGGGATACCGGGAGGCTGCAGGGGATTCGGATTGAAGGGGACTTGTCCGGGATTATCAGCAGTATAACTTGGTCTCATTACCATTAAAAGAGTCACTCCTCTTGTTTTTCTAGTACCTTGGTACTAGTATGCTTGCATATTCTCTGTAAAATGTATGGTTATGTTAAATTTGGAGAAGTTTTTTATACATTTTTTATTCCTTAAGAAAGCTTGGTTAACAAGAACTTTTACAACAGCCTAAGGCTCAGTTACCTTAAGCATATCGGGACTGTTATACTTTCCAATATACCATAGAAAAAACCCCTGTCCTTTTGATGTAGGACAGGGGTTTTAACCTTATACTTCCATGATGATCGGTAAGATCATTGGCCTTCTCCTAGTTCTTTCGTATAAAAACTTGCCTAAGTCATCTCTAACTTGAGACTTAATTGCTGCCCATTCCGAAATTCCACGGGTACAACATTTATCTAAGGCTAGTTTAACCTTATTTTTTGCTTCTTCCATCAGAATTTCCGATTCGCGAACATAGACAAATCCCCTCGAAACAATGTCAGGTCCTGCTAGAACCTTATTGTTTTGTTTATCCATGGTTACAACCACGATTAAAATACCATCCTGCGATAATTGCTTTCTATCTCGCAAAACAATATTTCCAACATCCCCAACGCCTAGCCCGTCCACAAGAATTTTTCCCGAAGTCACTCTTCCTGCCATTCTGCCATACCTACGGGAAAACTCAAAGACCTGGCCATTTTCGCCCACAAAAATATTTTCTCCAGGGATTCCAAGTTCACGGGCCAACTCCGCATGCTTCTTCAGCATTCTATATTCTCCATGAACAGGTATAAAGAATTTAGGGCGAACTAAATTAAGCATTAACTTTAATTCTTCTTGACTGGGGTGACCAGAAACATGAATCCCGGAAACAGCTTCATAAATTACCTTAGCACCCAACTTAAAAAGTTGATCAATAATCCGAGCAACTAATTTCTCATTGCCGGGTATCGGGGTAGCAGAGATGATGACAGTATCTCCCGGCATAATATCAACTTGCCGATGGTCATTCATAGCAATTCGGGTTAATGCAGACATAGGTTCACCTTGACTGCCTGTGGTAATAAGGACAACCTTATTTTTGGGCAGTCTAGCGGCTTCATCTAATTCGATTAAAGTACCCTCCGGTATATGAATGTATCCCAATTCACTGGCTACTTGCATGACATTTACCATACTTCGTCCCACTACTGCCACATGACGGTCATACTTATGGGCAACTGAAATTGCCTGCTGAAGTCGGTGGACGTTGGATGCAAAGGTTGCAATAATGATTCTTTCCTGGGCATGCCTGAAGGTTTCGTCAAAGGTATTACCAACCACCCTCTCAGACATGGTATAGCCCGGCCGCTCAACATTGGTACTATCCGACATCATTACTAATACACCCTTTTCTCCCAGAGCTGCAAATCTTGGAAGATCAATGACCTCGCCATCTACCGGTGTTTGGTCAATTTTAAAATCTCCTGTATGCAACAATGTCCCCACAGGTGTATGAATAGCAATGGCCATTGCATCCGGTATACTATGAGACACTCTGATAAATTCAATCCTGAAAGGCCCTATATGAATGGTATCTCTTGGTTTTACCGTATGCAATTTCACCTGATCCAACAAATTATGTTCCTTTAATTTTCCTTGTACTAGCCCTAGGGCCAGCTTAGACCCATATACAGGAACATTGATTTGTCGTAAAACATATGGTAGCGCACCTATGTGGTCCTCGTGACCATGTGTAAGCAAAATACCCAAAACCTGTTCCTTATGCTCCAATAGGTAAGTAATATCCGGGATTACAATATCTATACCCAGCATTTCCTCTTCTGGAAACATTAAACCACAGTCAATAAGTACAATATTTTCCCCAAATCTCACCGCAGTCATATTTTTACCGATCTCGCCTAATCCCCCCAAAGGAATTACAGCTAATTTTGGTTCTTTAGCCAAAACCGCACCTCCTAAAATATATCTAGTGTCAATTAAAATTGCTACAAATAAAGTAATTTTACGGTGAGAAACTAGGAGAAGGCGGGGAAATATGTGATTTTATACTGACGTGGAAAACCGTTCCTTAACACCTACGCAATAAATTATACTCAAATTAATCCCTAACGGCAATATAATTACCCGTAAGTGCCAAAATAATACAAAAGGATACACAAAAAGTGTATCCTTTATTCTTACAATAAATGGAGGTTATTCATAATATTTTTTACAGTTTCGATTTCCTTGGCCGTCGCCTCAACTAAGGGTAATCTCACACCACCTACCGCAAGCCCCTTTAGGTTTAAGGCTGCTTTGACCGGAACTGGATTGGATGTTATAAACAACCCCTTAAAGATCGGGAAAAGTTCTTTATGGAGATTAGCCGCAAGGGTTGTATTCCCAGAAGTAAAGGCATCAATCATCTCCTGTATTTGCTTACCGGCAATATGAGCCGCCACACTAACAATCCCCTTGCATCCTAAGGACAGCATTGGTAGTGTCAAAGAGTCATCTCCGCTAAAGATGATAAAATCCTCAGGTAGGATGCGACGTAATTCAGATACCTGATTGATATCCCCAGCCGCTTCTTTAATGGCCACAATGTTTGGTACATCCTTGGCCAGTCTTTCCACTGTGGCGGGCAAAACATTAATTCCAGTCCGCCCCGGAATATTGTAAAGCATTACTGGCAAGCTGGTACATTCAGCGATAGTGCGAAAATGCTGATAGAGTCCTTCCTGGGATGGTTTGTTGTAATAGGGAGCCACCAGCATAACTCCATCACAACCAACCTTTTCAGCTTCTTTGGTTAGGATAATACTGCTGGCGGTATCATAACTTCCGGTCCCAGCAATAACCGTTGCCTGCCCTCCAACTTCTTCTACCACTGCTTTAAATAATTGAATCTTTTCATCCTTGTTCAGGGTAGGAGATTCTCCAGTGGTTCCACTAACAACCAAACCATCTGAACCATTTTCCACCAGATATCTGCTTAGTTTTTTAGCCTGGGTATAATTCACGGACATATCTGGATGAAAAGGTGTCACCATGGCCGTAATAACCCTGCCAAAATCCACTGTTGACATTGACTTTCACATCCCCTCAATAACCTTATTCCCTTTGACCTAACTTAAACTTTCGATGCAAGGCACGTATGGCTTTCTTCATGTTTTCCTTTTCAACTAAGACCCAGATTGTTGTATGGGAGTCGGAGGACTGCAGTATTTCAACCCCTTCTTCTGTCAATGCCTGAATAATGCTGGCCATAACACCAGGAACCCCCGTCATCCCTGCGCCAACCGTAGATACTTTGGCACAATTTGGTTTCACTTGCGGAAAAACACTTAGATTTTCCAATACATCAACAGCCTTCTTTGCAACTTCATCCTTCACTGTTAACATTATTAACTCTGGACTGACATTAATAAAATCTATACTGATATCTGCTAAGGCCAGTGCCCGGAATATTCGCAATGCTGGATCTTCCACTGCAATATCCTTGGCAATTATTTTTAACTGTGTAACCCCTGCAATATGGGTAACACCACATGCCAATCGATCCCTTGTAATATCTATGGTTCCATAAACTCCATGATGACTGGTCACCAGGGTTCCTGGGGAATCCAAAAAGGTAGATCGAACACGAAGAGGGATATTTTTTTGCATTGCTATTTCCACTGCCCTAGGGTGAATAACCTTTGCTCCTTCATGGGCCAGCTGGCATATTTCATTATAAGTTACTGAATCTAAAATCCTTGCGTCCTCCACAATCCGGGGGTCCGCTGTCATAATACCTTCCACATCTGTATAGATATCAATATACTCTGCATTGAGGGCTACTCCCAATGCAGATGCTGTGGTATCACTGCCACCGCGGCCTAGGGTCGTTATGTCGCCACCTTGACAGATGCCTTGAAACCCTGTTACTATAACAATTTTCCCTTGTTCCACATGCTTAATAACATTTTGAGGCTCAACTCGAATAATCCGTGCATCATTGAAATTATCATCTGTTATGATACCCGCTTGAGCCCCTGTTAATAAAACTGCCTGATGTCCCATGCGCTGGAGTGTATTAGCCATTGCTACCCCAGATATAATCTCACCACAGGACATTAACATATCCATTTCTCTGGGTGGAATGTCACGGTTTATGGATAATGCAAAATTGAGTAACGTATCTGTGGCATAGGGTTCACCCGCTCGACCAATGGCAGATACCACAACAACCGGTGAAAACCCCTCATCTACAGCAGCAATAATTTTGTTTGCTACTAGCTCCCTAAGTTCCTGGGTAACCAGAGAAGTTCCACCAAATTTTTGGATAATAAAACGCATATTTACTCCTTCTTCATTAAGCTGTCATATTTTAGCACTAATTCAGCAATTTGAACGGCGTTGGTGGCCGCACCCTTGCGAATCTGGTCACCCACCACCCAAAGATTCAGACCCTTATCAATGGTATTGTCTTCACGAATACGTCCTACAAACACTTCATCACGGTCTGATGTAAACAGAGGCATAGGATAAACCTTATTGGTCACATCATCCTGAACAATGATCCCAGGTGCATTGGCCAATATTTCTCTGGCCTGGTCAGCTGTAATTTTTTCTTCTGTTTCGATATTAATGGACTCCGAGTGGCTACGGTAAATTGGTACCCGAACAGTGGTAGCAGTGATTTTAATATTGTCATCATGCATAATTTTTTGTGTTTCTTTAACCATTTTCCACTCTTCTTTGGTGTAATCCATTTCTTGAAATACATCAATATGTGGAATTAGATTAAAGGCAATCTGATGTGCAAATTTATTAGGAGGATATTCCCTTCCGTCAAGGGTTGCTTTCACCTGTTCAGTTAATTCTTCAATTCCCTCCTTACCAGCTCCAGATACAGCTTGATAAGTTGATACAACAACCCGCTTAATGCCAGCAGCATCATGAAGGGGTTTTAAAGCAACTACCATAATAATGGTAGAACAGTTGGGATTGGCGATGATTCCTTTGTGTTTTTTAACATCCTCCGGGTTTACTTCCGGCACCACCAAAGGAACCTCGGGATCCATTCGATAATTACTACTGTTATCAATAACTACGCAACCACGTTCAACCGCTGCTTTCCCAAACTCTAAACTTGCTTTTCCACCAGCAAACAAAGCTACATCCATCCCGTTAAAGGAATCGGGGGTGGTTTCTTCAACCAGATACTTATGACCTTGGAACTCTATTTCAGTCCCTGCAGAGCGGGAAGTGGCACAAAGTCTTAACTTATTAATAGGAAAATTGCGCTCTTTTAATATATTTAAAATTTCTTTCCCTACTGCTCCAGTAGCACCAACAATAACTAGATTAACTGTATTCAAACAAGTTTCCCCTCCTTGAAGATCCTTAGATACCCCCGACCGGCTTCTGCTAGTGTTGAACTAGCACGGGCTGTATTTGTTTTCCCTGCAGTGCCTGTTCAATGGTATCGATAATAAGATCGATTCTGTATTTTAAGGAATTTGGTTTTCCGGCAGGACTATCCTGACCAAATGGTACCATATATATGTTCTTGGTGTTAATAAGCAATCCCAGATTTTTTGCGTTGATACCCAATCCATCATTGGTGGATATGCCAAGGATAACTGGTTTCTGATTACGCAAATGTGCTTTCGCAGCCATTAGTACCGGTGTATCCGTGATACCATTGGCTAATTTGGCCATTGTATTCCCTGTACAGGGAGCTATTATAACAATGTCCACTAGTTTTTGGGGTCCCACAGGTTCAGCACCGGTAATGGTATTGATTGGTTCCTTACCAGTTATGTCGGCTAACATATCCCGCCATTTTTTAGCTGTGCCAAAACGGGTATCTATGGTATCAACAGCAATACTAACAATGGGATAAACTTCTGCACCTTCATTTACTATTTCTTGGATTTTGGGCATTATTTCATCTAAACAGCAATGAGATCCTGTAAGAGCAAAACCAACGCGAAGTCCTTTTAAACGCATATTCCGCACCTCCGTAAGCCTTTCTACTGTCCGCTCTTTCGTTGCAACTCTTGGGCCAACAAATTAGGTATTACCCTGGAAAGAATTTGCCCAGCGGTTTTTGGTGCCACTTTACCGGGAAGTCCCGGTGCTAAGAGGGCTTTAATACCTAATCTCGCTGCAGCCTCAAAATCTGTCCCACCGGGTGGGGAGGCAACGTCAATTATCACTGCATCCTCCCTTGTCTTGTTTAAGATGCAGTTTGTTAAAATCAATATGGGAACAGTATTAAAAATAATCTCTGCCTGGGTTATTGCATCAGGTAATTCCTCAAAGGATATTGACTTCATACCCATCTCGTATGCCCTGGCCCTATGAGTTGCCGACCTTGCCACAACAGTGACCTTTGCCCCCATACCGTGAAGTAATCTTGCAATACTTGCTCCGGTACGTCCAAATCCTAACACAAAGGATTCACTGTTATGAATGGTGATTGCAGTGTTCTCCATAGCCATCTGAACAGCCCCCTCCGCTGAGGGAATGGAGTTTAAAATTGCAACTTCATCCAGATCAAGTACCGTAATAAGTTTTACATTGCTTCTTTGTACAATTTCTTTCAACTTAGGTCGGGCAAAACCAACAAAAATTGGAGCCTGGGGAGGTAGCTTAACAAGCAACGCTTCCGAAAGTACCAGTGGTTTCTCTTCATATACACAATAGAGATTGCCACTCTCAAGGATACCTGGTACCGGTAATATGACTGCTTGAACTTCCTCCAGCGCTTCTTCTAGGCTTTGGTAAAGTGTGACATGGGGAGGATCGTTTTTAACAGGTAACCCCACTACCCTCACATAGGCACCCAGACGAGATAAAGTAGAAACCAGTACAATCTCCCTGGCATCACCACCTAGAACAGCCACTTTTACTCCTTTTAAATCGGGCTGCATTTTTCACCCTCCTCTCTGCCATCTGTGACACACTACATGATATGAAAGATCGGAAGGGGTGGTGCTTGTACGTAAGGCCTACAGTCAGTGCGGAAAATGCCATATTTAGTTATTCAAACAATATGTTTTCTAATCCATAGACCATATGGTCCAAACTCATAACCTTTCTTACTGCCAATATGAGTCCCGGCATAAAGGATTCTCTAGCAATGGAATCATGGCGAATGGAGAGGGTTTGCCCAGTACCACCAAAAATTACCTCCTGGTGAGCCACAAAACCAGGTAATCGAATACTGTGAATTTTCATTCCCTCAAAGTCCCCACCCCGGGCACCATCAATCTTTTCGAACTCACTGGGCATACCCTGGGACATGTTCCCCCTTACTGAGGCAATGGATTCTGCTGTCTTAAGGGCAGTCCCTGAAGGAGCATCCATTTTCTGGTCATGATGAAGCTCAATAATTTCCACATTGGGAAAGTATTTCGCTGCTTCGGTTGCAAATTTTATCATTAGGAGCGCCCCAATGGCAAAGTTTGGTACAATGAGGCCTCCTATTTTCTTTTCTGAAGCTGATTTTATGAACCCTTCTATTTCCGATGCAGCCATTCCAGTGGTTCCAATAACCGGTCTTACACCATGCTTCAATGCCAATTCTATATTTTCCTGAACAACACCAGGACGTGTAAAATCAATTAAAACATCCGGCTTTAGCTCTAGTAGGACTTGCTCGATATTATTAGATATTTGAATATTTACCTCTGGCTTACCCAGGAATGATCCAATGGATCCATGAAATTCCTTGCAATCCATAGCTCCCACTAATTCCATTCCTTCTGCATTTAATACTGCCTTGCAGGACTCCTGGCCCATTTTACCTAGAGCACCTGCTACTACAACTTTAATCACAAAACCACCACCTTTATATTTATGCAGGTCAAAGACTGTTTTGAATTTAATTATCCATTACCACATTTAGGATTGTCAAGTTAGATACATCCAGTGTATTGTATACCTGGTGTTCATAGTAGGAATATTTTGTCTTTTGAACAATAATATAGCAATATACTGTCAATAATATGCCTCTTTCGTTCTTTGTAATAAAAAAATCCCTGATTGGGATTAATAAGAATATTTTTGTAACACAGGATTACACTGATCCATCTCTATAATAATAACTTCTTCTCCTATTTTGCGGATACTATCCCAAGGGATTATCATATGTTGCTTATCCATCCACATCGTAACAAAGTTCGTTCTCCTTGGTAAAATAATGGAAACCACTGTGCCGGATTCAACATCAATGGTAACATCGGATTCCCCCACGATTCCCAGTCTTGCACCATTATTAATATTGACAATTTCTTTTCCAACCAACTCGCCTAACCGCAAAGGAATCCCTCCTTATCTAAATCTTAGCCTTTTAAGCCCATAAAATATACGATTAAAAAAGGGACTCAGGACTGCTAAGATAAAGGATATGGCTGCCATAGGTTCCAGTGATACAACAGAAATTGAAACTCTGGAGGGTACATCAATTTCTAAAAAAGTAGTTAGCATTACAAGGGACAAATAAATACCGCCCGCAGTCCCCACGAGTCCTGCCAAGGATTCAGAAAGTGCCGAGGATTTACTTTCCCCTATTGCATCCCATTCTTTACGCATTTGTTTTACTCTCATTCGCTCTTTCATAGAAAAAATTACAAAAAAAGTAGCAAACAGTCCAACAATGATGCTTCCTAACAATACTCCCACCTCCCTAGTAAATTCTATGGAAGTGGTTGGGTAAATATGACATAATATCTACATTCAACCAATTTGATTAAAAACCCCCTCTTATGAGGGGGGGTTTTTAATCTTTTAGGGTTTCCAGAACCTTCTTCAAATCACCGCAATCCTGCCAGGGACCAATAGCGGCCATGGAGAATTTATCCGGCTGAAACAATTCTTCAGCAACCCTCACGGTATCTTCTAGTGTAACACGATTTAATTTTTCTACAATTTCTTCAGGGCTGTAGACCTTACCCAAATATAGCTCGGACTTGCCCAACCTGCTCATATGTGTATTAACACTTTCCAATGAAAGCAAAAGGTTTCCTTTGAGTTGATCCTTGGCCCTTTGCAATTCCTTTTGGGATATGCCATTCTGCTTAATATCTTTTATTTCCTTAAAAATAAGTTCCATGGCATTGTTTACATTCTGCTTGCTTAGGCCAGCATAAACTCCGAAAATACCCGTGTCATGGTAGGAACTATGGTACGAATATACTGAGTAAACCAACCCCCTCTGTTCCCTTATTTCTTGAAACAGTCTAGAGGAAAGACCTCCGCCCAAAACAGTGTTGATAACCTGGGCAATATATAAACTATCATCATCCAGACGCAACCCCGGTGCCCCGATTACCATATGTACTTGTTCCGTTTCTTTGCTCCGACAATTTACTTCAATGCTGTGAGTGGGTTTTTCAAGTTGCCTTCTCACTTGATTTCCGCTCATATTGCCAAATAACGGTGCAAGTTTGTTTATCACCTGCTGGTGTGTGATATTACCTGATACCGAGACCACAATACGATTGGGAGCATAGTTCTCTTTCATAAATAAACGTAAATCCTGATAGGAAAAACTGCTGACAGTTTCTGTAGTACCAATGATAGGTCTGCCCAGTGGGTGTCCTGCCCATATGGTCTTAGCAAACATGTCATGAACCAGTTCATCTGGTGCATCCTCATACATTTTAATTTCTTCCAAGATAACATTCTTTTCTCGCTCTACGTCCAGTTCGGATATATTTGAGTGAAATAACATATCTGTTAGAACATCGACTGCTAGATTAAAATGTTCATCCAATACCTTGGCATAGTAACAAGTGTACTCTTTTGTGGTAAAGGCATTCAATTGCCCTCCCACTGCATCCAATTCTTCAGCAATTTGTTTGGGTGTTCGATGCTTTGTTCCTTTAAACATCATATGTTCAATATAGTGAGAAATTCCAGCTGTTTCATCACTTTCATCCCGGGAACCAACATCCACCCAAATCCCCATGGCCACTGAGCGGACATGGGATACTTGTTGTGTTAATATTCTTACTCCATTTGGTAGTACTTCTTTTTGATAAAACACTACAACACCCCCTGGAAGCGCAATTATGGAACCTTCTCCATGATTTACAAAAAACCCTTTTTATATTTAAGATTATAGACAATTATGGAGTATCAATGTAAGTATCCCCCTTTTAAGCTAGCCTATGACTATTTATATGTCTTTCTTTTTTCAGATTCAACATTTTGCGGAATACCTTCAATAATCTCTCCCACTTTAACAAATTCAAAGCCTTCACTTTTCAATTGTTTGATCATTTCGGGAAGTGCTTTAACTGTGGGGTCTGTTGGATGCATTAACACAATTGCTCCGTTATGGGCCTTACTAACCACCCTTTGTTTAATTATTGCCGGAGCCGGCCTCTGCCAGTCAATGGTGTCGATACTCCAGAGTATAAAGGAATATCCCTGTTCCTGGGCGGCCTTTAATACTGCTGGACCCTTTTCTCCATAGGGGGGTGCATATAGCTTTGGTCTTTTATGAATTGCATCATAGATCAGTTTCTCTGCCCTTTGCATATCACTTATATTGCCATTTTTACTCAGGCGATCTGGATGAGGATGTGAATAACCATGGGAGCCAATTTCATGCCCTGCACCATCCATTTTCTTAAGTAACTCAGGAAAGTCTTCCACCCAGGTGCCACCGGCAAAGAAGGTAATTTTAATGTTTTCATCCTCAAAAATCTCTAGCATTTTAGGTATGTATTCTTCTCCCCAAAAAACATTACAGGCTAAAGCTATTTTCTTTTCCTTATCACTGCCTTGATATATAGGTGCAAAAACCCTTTCATGTTTTTCATTGGTAGCTAAAACACCTAAACCAATTAAAAAGAGGACAATCAGTAGCCAAAGAACCGTCTTATATAACCAGCCCCTTCGAATAAATAATATTCGCATATTCTCCCCCCTAAGTTTTCCTCTTCTTCAAACTGTATGCCTCTAGATGCAGGATTATTTCTGAACAAATATAAAACCCCTCAAAATGAGGGGCTTTATATCATTCGTTGTTTCGCCTTATGGGGGTTATTTAATTAGCAAAAACATGATTACCAATTTTCAAGGAAATAGGTCTACTCCAAATCCACCGGCTAGTGGCAGTTTTGGGATTCCAATAGTAGATAGCACCCCTTGTGGGATCCCAGCCTTTGATAGCCGCTTCTACTGCACGAAAGGAGGCTTCATTAGGCTGCAAGTAAAATTGTCCATCATTTACAGCTGTAAAGGCCCAGGGTTGAAAAATCACATCCTGAACAGTACGTCCAAACTGACCCGAGAGTACCCTATTTAAGACCACTGCCGCAACTGCAACCTGCCCCTCGAAGGACTCTCCTCTGGCCTCACCATGCACCACCCTTGCTAAATCATAAATATCTTGCCTTGACAACGGAAGAGAACCCCGCGATGTAGTTGCAGTGGCCACAGAAGCCGTCCTGGGCCTCTGGCCACTATTTCCACTAACCTGCGCAATCATAGTCCTGGCAGTGGCCCGACCAACCACCCCATCGACTTTCAGTCCATTTCGAGCCTGAAATTGCTTTACTGAATTGTAGGTTTGCCACCCAAAAATTCCATCACTTTTTCCAGCTTTATAGCCTAGATAGTTTAGGTTATTTTGTAATTGTTGTACATCATAACCTTGTATACCAAGTTTTAAGGTTCTGTCACCCAGATAAGCTTCTGCCTCCCCCTGAAAAAGCAGCATCCCAAATAGAATTGGCACGATTAACAATATGGATAGCCATGTTTTCTTATCGATACTACCACCTCTTTTATAAGCTCTAGTCTACTCTACCAGATACTATCATTTTATAGATACTTTGGGAGGTTGGCAAAGTTCGAATAGCAGGTTTAGCCCATATTGTTTATAATAAGCCCTCACGAAAAACATATAGCCGGCAAACGGAAGTTTAATCAAAAGAAAACTCCATTTTACCGGCTAATGTGATTTTATTCCTTGGTAGCTTTTGGACGACTAAAAGGTCTTCGTTCTCTTTTTTCTGGTTGTTCTGAAGTGCTTTCGGCTGGTGCCAGTCCCATATCCCTCATGGCTTCTTTTTTAGAAAGTTTCAACCTGCCCTGTTGATCATAACCAATGGCTTTAACGGCTATTACTTCCCCTTCTTTAACAATATCTTCGGTTTTCTCAACCCTTTGGAAAGCCAACTGTGAAATATGGACCAGTCCCTCTTTGCCTGGTAGCCCCATAACACCGGGAATTACTTCTACAAAGCAACCAAAATCGGTTACTCTAGTTACTTTACCATTGTATAGCTTGCCAACTTGAACTTCGGCTGTTATAGACTGAATAATTTCCAACGCCCGTTTACCCTTCTCTCGGTCAACAGCCGCAATAAATACTCTTCCATCATCCTCGATATCAATATCTGCACCAGTTTCTTCGACCAATTTCTTAATAATTTTGCCACCAGGTCCAATGATATCCCTGATTTTATCGGGATGGATACTTGTACGGATAATGGCCGGAGCATGCACAGAGATTTCAGCTCTAGGAGTAGACAGAACCTCCAACATTTTTCCTAAAATAAACATCCGGCCACGATGGGCTTGTTCCAGAGCTTGTTCAAAGACTTCTCTGGTGATACCAGGGATTTTAATATCCATCTGGAGAGCCGTAACACCATTGGCGGATCCAGCAACTTTAAAGTCCATATCCCCTAAGTGGTCTTCTAAGCCCTGAATATCAGTGAGGACAGTAAACTGATCTTCCTCCATGATTAACCCCATGGCTACACCAGCAACAGGTGCTTTTAATGGAACACCAGCATCCATTAAGGAAAGGGTACTGCCACATACACTTCCCATTGATGTAGACCCATTTGATTCAATGGCTTCAGATACCACCCGAATGGTATATGGGAATACTTCTTCAGGCGGTATCATTGGTTCCAGTGCCCTTTCTGCCAAGGCACCATGACCAATTTCACGACGGCCAGGAGATCTCATGGGCTTTGTTTCACCGGTGCTAAAGGGTGGGAAATTATAATGATGCATATAACGCTTACTTTCTTCAACACCAAGGCCATCTAATATCTGCTCTTCACTAATGGACCCTAGGGTAGCAACAGACAGAATTTGTGTTTGTCCTCTGGTAAACAATCCAGTTCCATGGGTACGTGGCAGTACCCCAACTTCTACTGAGATAGGGCGGATTTCATCGATTGCCCTACCATCAATGCGAAGTTTATCATGGGTAATTATCCGACGGACAACTTTCTTTTCGGCCTTTTCAATCAACATAGTAACTTCTTTAGGGTTCTCAGGAAATTGTTCTAAGAATTTTTCTTGCAGTCCTGACATAACCTCATCCATATAGACTTCTCGTTGCTTTTTGGTTAGCTTCTCCCTAGAACAATGCAGAACGGCTTCCCGAATTGCTTCTTCAGCAATTGTTAAAATAGCTTCTGACATATTGGAGTCAAATTGTGGTTCAGGAATCTCCATTTTCTCAAAGGCTAATCCCATGCCCAAAGCTTCTGTTCTAAAGTCTTCAATAAATTTAACAATTTCTTTTACTTTTTCGTGTCCATACATAATGCCTTCAAGCATTTCGCTCTCGGGTACTTCTTTGGCACCTGCCTCAACCATCATTACAGCATCATCTGTGCCTGCCACAACAAGGTGCATATCACTGTTTTCTGCTTGGCGAACCATTGGATTAATGACAAACTGTCCATCCACTCTTCCAACAATGACCCCACCAATGGGCTTTTTCAAGGGGATTTTGGAAATATGTAAGGCGGCTGATGCCCCAATCATAGCAGCTATTTCAGGTGCATTATCCTGATCCACTGACATTACTGTGGCCACTACCTGCACTTCGTTTCTCATGTGCTTAGGAAAAAGTGGACGAATTGGGCGGTCAATTAAGCGACCAGATAAGATTGCTTTTTCGCTAGGACGACCTTCCCTTTTAATAAATCCTCCGGGGATTTTGCCAACAGCATAGAGTCTCTCTTCATAATCCACTGTTAGCGGGAAGAAATCAATATCCCGGGTGTTTTTAGCCACTGTAGCCGTTACCAGAACAACAGTTTCTCCATAAGTTACCAGCACAGCCCCACTGGCCTGCTTGGCCATTCGACCTGTTTCCAGAGTGAGGGTTCTTCCCCCCAAGGATATTTCCCTGATTAATACTTGATTTTCAGACACTCTTCTTACCTCCAAAGTTCTGTACTTGACAAATCTTAGCAATTCGACATTTTTAATAGTATTTCCTTCTTAATATGAGAAAAATACAAGTTCTTTATTTTTAAACCAATATAAAAATAATAAAAGTGGGCAAGATAGCCCACTTTTATTATTTACGTAATCCAAGTTTTTCTAAGATAGTACGATACCGATCAAAGTTACGGTCACGCAGGTAGTTAAGTAATGCACGACGTTGACCTACCATTTTTAAGAGACCACGACGGGAGTGGTGATCCTTCTTAAAGGACTTTAGGTGCATGGTTAATTGATTAATACGCTCGGTTAATAGAGCAATTTGAACCTCAGGAGAACCTGTATCACCTTCGTGAGTCTTAAAATTCTCAATAATTTCATTCTTCTTTTCTGGGGATAGAGCCAAGATGTTCACCTCCTTATTCTTATTATCCCTGTTATCCAAGACAACCGCCGGAGTAAGCAAATCCCCTAGATAACAGTTCCTTGGGATATTATTTCCCAATTATGGTTATCACCAAACGGCCATTTTCAATATCCTTTGC
The DNA here is from genome assembly GCF_000016165.1 of Desulforamulus reducens MI-1. Taxonomy (GTDB): domain Bacteria; phylum Bacillota; class Desulfotomaculia; order Desulfotomaculales; family Desulfotomaculaceae; genus Desulfotomaculum; species Desulfotomaculum reducens. The sequence goes on from NC_009253.1 coordinate 2,143,079, forward strand.
AACAATATCAAACATTCGACCTGATTTGGCAAAAAAACCTCTAAATCTTGTGGCTGTTGGTATACGGCCGGGAATCCCTCTGGCTGCAACAATAATATCAGATGTTGCTATTCTATCCTGACGCAGGTCCTTTAACCGCTTACGGGCATGTTCCGTAATAATTATACGCATACCATGCTCCACTTAGCAACTGTTATATTGATAAGTGCGGTTATCATCCTCTTCTTGGGCCAAAAAGGCATAGAGTGCGTCTTGAAATGCAGTAATTCTTACATTATCCATATTGGAACGAACATAGAGAGATTCTAACTCTCGCTTAAGAGATTGAAACTCTTCGCTTACACATATTAATGCAATATGATTAAGCCAGCGTTTTACCTCCTCATCAGGCGTATCAATCTTTGGATACCCCACGGACAACGTCTCCTTTCCTAATAATATCGGGACGTTTGCCGCATTTATTGTAGCACAACCACTGCCGGATGTAAACGTTAGGTACAATAAATATATGGGGATTTCTTCTTAATTATTCTAATTTACTCTGGATGGTCAAATCTGGCACTTAATACATCAGCCTGAATTTGATTAATCAGATCGTGGACAGAGTTAAACTTTTTTTCATCCCTTAGTTTACGAATATATTGAACTTTTATTTTCTTACCGTAGATGTCACCACAGAAATCTAATAAATGAACTTCAATATTGGTTCGTGGATTGTTGCCGTGAAAAGTAGGCTTTGTTCCAACATTAGCTACCCCCAAGTATGTCTCACCATCCAATTCTACATGAACGCTGTAGACCCCTTTGGCAGGTACCATCATACCATCAGGACAATCAATATTGGCCGTAGGAAAACCCAAGGCGTTTCCTCCCCTGCGATCCCCCGTCACCACAATCCCTTCTGTGAAGGGGTAATACCCAAGGTATCTCTTTGCAGCAATAACGTCTCCTTCTGCTAATTTGTTTCTTATGAGAGTACTGCTAACTACTTGTTCTCCTACCTTAACAGGTGGAATTACACTGAGTGAATAGCCGTACTCAAGGGCATAACTGCGAAGATCTTCTGAGGTACCGCTGCCTTTATAACCAAAGGAATAGTTGTATCCAACAACAATTCCTCGAACGTTCATTTCCTTAACAAGAATTTCTTTGAGAAATTCCTCTGGGCTTAAATGAGCAAGTTCCTGGGTAAAGGGTAACAGTATTAAAATATCCACACCTAGTTCCGCCATGATACGCTGCTTTGATTCCTGGTCTAACAGCATGGCAGGTGCCATTTCTGGTTTAAGAACCATTAGAGGATGTGGTTCAAAGGTTAATACCGCTGCTGTTCCGTTTGTACGACGTGCAACTGCCACAGCTTCACCGATGAGCCTTTGATGCCCGAGATGAATCCCATCAAAATTTCCTAATGCTACAATAATGTTAGGATATATATCTTTAAGCCCTTTAAGGCTTTTATAAACACGCAACTCTCTTACCCCCTGCCAACTGCAACATTCTGCCCCTATTTAATATAATACCTCACAGAATTCCGGTAGATCCATAAAATCATTCTGTATTTATGAAGCAAAAACCACTTCGGGTCTTAGAATTATGCGTTCCCCAAAATCGTTTACATCTAAAACGGGCTTATAAATACCTAACAATTCGTGATTTAGTTGAACTTGAACAAGACCTTCGGGCTTTAGGTATTCTAATCCTACTCTTACACCCGCCGGATACAGGGTTGCTCCGGAGCATACTGATTTTTGCGCAGAAGGATGAATTTCAACTATGGGTAAATGCTGAACAGCCTTAGCCATCGGGATTACTGCACTCTCTAGTTGGCTTTTGTCAGCTAAAGCTGCAATTTCCTCCAATGTATAAGCATTGTGCAAGCCAAAGGCGGCTACCCGGGAACGTAACAAAAAGGACATATAGGCGCCACAACCCAGTTCCTTGCCGATATCCGAACACAGGGTACGCACATATGTCCCCTTTGAACAAGCCACATCAAACAATACCCTGGGGTTTGGGGTTCCCCAATCCCAACTGTCTACAATATTCACCTGATATATGGTAACCGTTCTAGTAGGAACATCTACTATTATACCTTCCCGTTCAAGTTCATAGAGTTTTTTGCCCTTAACCTTAATGGCTGAGGCCATAGGCGGGGTTTGTTTAATCTCTCCCTGGAATTTGCGTAATTCACTGGAAAAGTCATCCAATTTTATGGCCGATGCATCGATGCGGCTAATAACATTGCCAAAGGCATCCTGACTGGATGTTTCAATTCCCAGAGTTATTTCAGCCCTATAAGTCTTGTCTCCATCTGTAACAAACCTAGCTAGTCGTGTAGCTTTGCCTACACATACTGGGAGAACACCCGATGCTCCAGGGTCAAGGGTACCAGTATGCCCACATTTCTTCACCCCAGTAACCCGTCTTACAAAGAATACAACATCGTGGGATGTCATTCCCGGAGGCTTTAAGATATTGATGACCCCATCCACCTTAACACCCCCGGAATATTTCTTGGGCTTCCTTGAGAACGACTTCCTTAACTTCCTGAAGTGTACCTTGAATGGTACACCCTGAGGCTCGAACATGTCCTCCGCCACCAAATTTTTTAGCTAAAAAGTTAACATCCACCGTATATTTAGACCGAAAACTAACCTTTACCTTTTGCTTATCCAATTCCCTAAAGGAAATAGCTAACTCAACACCCTTAATTTTACGGGGGTAACTTATTAGACCTTCTATATGCTGATCCTCAGCACCCAACGCATCAATTTTATCACGGTCAATACTTATCCAAGCAATGCGACCACAATCACTGACTTCAAGGCTATTTAAGGCAGCTTCCAATAATCTGATCGATTTCAGAGGCTGTTCCCCAAAAATCAGATTGGATAAACGGGAAACTGGAACTCCAAACTTCACCAGTTCTGCTGCCTTACTGTGGGTTTCTGGAGTGGTGTTTTCAAAACGAAATGAACCAGTATCTGTAACAATGGCTGTATAAAGATTGATGGCTATATCCAAATTGATGGAAACACCTAATAACTCCAGCAGTTCCATAATTATTTCCCCAGTGGCTGCTGCACTTGATCTTACGTAGTTATGGTGTCCAAAGGGCTGATCATTAACATGGTGATCGATAACTACCACTGGCAAACCTGAGTCCACTGTGGGAGTGATGGTAGAACCAAGGCGCTCCGGCACCGAACAGTCTACCACCACAAGTAAATCATATTTGCGATCAGGTACACTGCCCACAACAATCTCATCGATCCCGGGAAGAAATCGATATAAGTCCGGCAGTGGGTCTGAACTAACTATAGTTACCTCTTTACCTACAGATTGTAACCCCATACCTAACGCTAGGACAGAGCCAAGGCTATCACCATCTGGCATAATATGACCACACAGCAAGGGTCTACTTGACTTCTCCAGCACATCTGCCACTGTCCTCAAGTTATTCATGAGTTGGCTTTGCCTCCTGAGAGTTTATCTCATGAAGAATTTCAGCTATTCGAGTTCCGTGATCCAGTGAAGTATCTAATTTAAATATTAATTCTGGGGCATGACGAAGCTTAATCCTTCTTCCAATTTCAGAACGCATGTAACCAGCGGATTTTTGAAGTATACTCAATGTTTCTTGCCGGTGAGCATCGGAACCCATAACACTAATAAAGATTTTAGCAAAGGATAGATCTCGAGTAACCTCGACACCTGTTATTGTCACAAAACCTATTCTTGGATCCTTTATGTCATTTCTGATTAAATCTGCTACTTCTTTTTTTATAGCCTCAGCTACACGTTCCGGTCGGTGCGACATGCTAACACACCTCCTGTTGTTTGGTAGTTCTTAAATCTCCCGTTTGATCGCTTCCATTGTAAATGCTTCAATAATGTCACCTTCCTGCACATCATTAAAGCGATCAATGGTTAAGCCACACTCATAACCCTGGGCCACTTCTTTCGCATCATCTTTAAAGCGTTTTAGAGAGTCCAGCTTCCCTTCAAAGACAACAATTCCATCTCGAATAACGCGAACACTGGCATCCCTGACGATTTTACCCTCCGTCACATAGCCCCCGGCGATGGTACCAATTTTAGAAGCTTTAAATGTCTTACGAACTTCTACGTGTCCCAGTACAACCTCTTTGAATTCCGGATCAAGCAAGCCGCTCATGGCTTTCTTTACATCATCAATAACTTCATAAATTACCCGGTACAGGTTAATATCAACTTTCTCAGCATCTGCTAATTTACGGGCATTGTTATCTGGTCGTACGTTAAAACCAATGACAATGGCATTGGATGCAGTGGCCAGCATAATATCCGTTTCATTAACCGCACCAACACCTGTATGAATGAGATTTACCTTTACCTCTTCCGTGGTCAGCTTTTCCAAGGCTTGAGCCAGTGCTTCGATGGAACCTTGAACGTCTGCTTTTACAATGATAGGCAGTTCCTTTATCTGTCCTTCTTGGATATGTTTAAACAGATCATCCAGTGAGATTTTTGTAGAGGATTTGAGACCTTCTTCCCGCTTTCTAATCTTTCGTTTTTCGGCCACATCCCGTGCCAGTTTCTCATCCTCCACAGCTACCAGGATATCTCCCGCCTCCGGCACATCAGACAAGCCCAAAATCTCTACAGGTGTACTGGGTGGAGCTTTCTTAACCCGGCGACCTTTGTCATCGATCATGGCTCTAACACGTCCAGATACTTGGCCAACAACAATAGTATCCCCCACATTCAGGGTACCATTCTGAACCAGTACAGTGGCCACTGGACCTCTTCCTTTATCCAATTCAGCTTCCACCACCGTACCTCTAGCCATACGGTCTGGATTTGCCTTTAATTCATGTACTTCAGCCACAAGTAAGATCATTTCTAGAAGATTGTCTAAACCAGTTCGGTTTTTGGCAGATACTGGTACAGCAATGACATCGCCTCCCCAGTCTTCCACCACCAGTTCATGCTGGGTTAGTTCTTGTTTAACTTTATCGGGGTTGGCATCTGGTTTATCCATTTTGTTTATGGCTACAATAATTGGAACATTGGCTGCTTTTGCATGGTTAATGGCTTCAATGGTTTGGGGCATGACACCATCATCAGCTGCAACCACTAAAATAGCGATATCAGTAATTTGTGCCCCCCGAGCTCGCATGGAAGTAAAAGCTGCGTGACCCGGTGTATCAACAAATGTTATCTTTTTACCGTTACGCTCTACCTGATAGGCACCAATATGTTGAGTAATCCCGCCTGCTTCTCCAGCTGTAACATTAGTCTCACGAATAGCATCTAGCAAAGATGTTTTACCATGGTCTACGTGGCCCATAATGGTAACAACCGGTGGCCGAAGCACCAATTTATCTTCATCTTCTTCGGGTTCAGCCATAACCAAAGCTTCCTTATCAACAGCCACTTTGAGTTCGGTCTCAATACCGTACTCTCCGGCAATCAATGTAGCTGTTTCAAAATCTACTTCTTGGTTTATGGTAGCTAAAACACCTAGCCCCATCAATTTTTTAATGACCTCTGCAGCCGTTTTCTTGAGCTTTTCAGCCAGCTCTTGGACGGTAATAACCTCAGCTATTTGGACTGGCTTTTTGTCTAAAATTGGTGGCGGTGCAGATTGTTGATGCTGTCTCTTTTTATTCTTGTTGTTACGTCCTTTAAAGAGCTTATTTTTTTCAATTTGGCCATCTGCCCATTTGCCATCTTTTTCATAATTCTTACGGCGGTCGCCCTTTGTTTTATCCGGTGCCTTCGTTGGCTTGGGCTGCGCAACTTGTTCCGGTGGTTTAGGAATACTAGGTCCAGCACCTCGGTTTGCCCCAGGTCTCCCAGCGCCTTGGGGTCTGCCCTGACCACCCTGGGGACGGTCTCCATAGTGTCTGCCTTGACCGCCTTGGGGACGATCTCCATAGGGCCTGCCTTGACCGCCTTGGGGACGATCTCCATAGGGTCTGCTTTGACCGCCCTGGGGACGATCTCCATAGGGTCTGCCTTGACCGCCCTGGGGACGATCTCCATAGGGTCTGCTTTGACCGCCCTGGGGACGATCTCCATAGGGTCTGCCTTGACCGCCCTGGGGACGATCTCCATAGGGCCTGCCTTGGCCACCTTGGGGACGATCTCCATAGGGTCTGCCTTGACCGCCCTGGGGACGATCTCCATAGGGCCTGCCTTGGCCGCCCTGGGGACGATCTCCATAGGGCCTGCCTTGGCCACCTTGGGGACGATCTCCATAGGGTCTGCCTTGACCGCCCTGGGGACGATCTCCATAGGGTCTGCTTTGACCGCCCTGAGGGCGACCTCCATAGGGTCTACCTTGACTGCCCTGGGGGCGATTCGCCTGTGGCCTTCCCTGGCCACTCTGTTGGGCACTACCTTGTCTTGGTGCTGTTTGCTCATTCTCGCTGTTGGTTGTAGTTTTCGATCCTCTCAATTCCTGAGCAGGTTTTTGAGCTACCTTTGCTTTATCTTCATATCTCCGATCGGGAGGCCTGTTGGGTACTCTATCCACTAATCCTGGGCCCTTGGCATTATCGGGTCTAAATAACTGATCTTTTTCTTTTTTGTCTTCCATTCCTTGCCCCCTACCATGTTCTCTTTGAATTTGTTTATTTGCTGAATCTGATGATTTTTCCTGCTTTTTACCGTATTGATGATATACCTTTTCAACAGCATCATTTTCAAGTGCACTCATGTGTGATTTCACAGATATACCTATTTGCATTAATTTATTTATAAGTTCTTTATTCTCTATGTTAAGTTCCTTTGCCAATTCATGGACCCGTTTTTTGGTCATAGACACACCTCCAAAATTTCAGAACAATTATTATTTCTAAGCCTCTCCTCCTTCCAGCAGGCTTTCTATGCCTCGGGCGAAGTTCGGATCCATTATCGCTACGGCTGCTCGTGGGGACTTCCCCAATGCCGATCCTAACTCGTGCTTTGTAAAGGCAATTTTTGTAGTCACTTTTTTTGACTGACCAATACGAATATATTCTTGCTTTATTCTTTCAGATGTATCAGCAGCAATAATTAAAAGTTTAACCTTACCCTTTATTATATTCTCCCGAACAGCAAAATCACCTGACACGGTTTTCCCAGCACGCTGACTTAACCCTAAAAGATGAAAAACGGACCCGCTCACCTATTTCACCAGTCCTTGCTTAAGATTTTCTATAATTTCTGGTGATATGGCACATTCTAGAGATCGCTCCAACCTTTTACCTTTTATTGCCTTTTGTAAGCAATTAGCACTGGGACAGACGTAAGCACCTCGTCCAGATTTCTTTCCAGTGGGATCAATCTCCACCGTTTCCTGGGGGGTCCGCACCACCCTTGTCAATTCTCGCTTAGGCTTCATTTCCTGACAGCCAATACACATCCTTAGCGGAACCTTTTTGACCTTGGGCACTGCACAACCTCCTTACTCACCATTTTTCTCTTCGGACGAATCAACATGTTTGTATTCGTCCTCAAAGGTTTCTAGATAATTATCATCTGTGGAAAATCCATCGTTTTCCTCAGCATCATATTCTGGATAAATATCTGTCATCTGGGACTCACTTTTTATATCAATTTTCCACCCTGTCAGCTTTGCAGCAAGACGTGCATTTTGTCCTTCTTTTCCAATGGCTAAGGAAAGTTGGTAATCAGGCACAATAACTCTGGCTACTTTCTCATCTTCCCAAACTTCCACTGCCACCACTTTAGCTGGGCTGAGAGAAGAGGCTACATACTTTGATGGATCCTGGTTCCATTTTATAATGTCAATCTTTTCACCGTTCAATTCAGTAACAATATTTTGTACACGCATCCCTTTTGGGCCCACACATGCACCCACTGGATCAATATTTTCATCTTTTGAATAAACAGCAATTTTAGATCGATAACCGGCTTCCCTGGCAATGGATTTTAATTCAACAACTCCTTCTTGAAGTTCAGGGACCTCCAGTTCAAACAACCGCTTTAGCAGACCTGGGTGAGTCCTGGACACTAAAATCTGTGGCCCCTTTGTGGTTTTGCGAACCTCCACTATGTAAGTTTTCAACCGATCGCCGTGTCTATAATCTTCGTTCGGTATTTGCTCAGAAGGTGTTAAAATAGCCTCTGTTTTACCCAACTCAATAAAAACATTTTTATTCTCTATTCGTTGCACAATACCAGTAAGAATATCACCTTCACGGTTAGAAAATTCTTCAAAAATGATATTTCTTTCCGCCTCACGAATTCGCTGAACAACAACTTGTTTAGCCGTCTGCGCCGCAATACGGCCAAAATTTCTAGGAGTGACTTCATCTTCCACCACATCTTCCAGGTTGAACCGAGGGTCAATTTTTCTTGCATCTTCTAAGGAAATTTCAACCCGATCGTCTTCAACTTCCTCCACAACAGCACGCTGGGAATATACTTTATAATCTCCTGTATCTCGATCAATATGGACCCTTGCGTTTTGTAACGAACCAAAGTTCCGTTTATAAGCAGATAACAAGGCCGCTTCAATAGCTTCTAACAGCACATCCACTGCAATACCCTTCTCTTTTTCTAAATCTCTCAAGGCTTCTAAGAACTCACTGTTCACTTTTTTGCTCCCCCCAATAATATCAAATTTCTACTGCCAAACGTGCGGTGGCAACCTGTTGATGGGGTAATACAACCTGTTTCCCTTTAATCTCCAGGTGAATTCCCTCTTCATTATAGTCTAATAATTTACCAATAAAATTTTTCGAACCATTTATAGGGGCAAAGGTGGTTATGTTCACCAAATGACCATTAAATTTTTCAAAATCTTGTGGTTTCTTCAGCGGTCTTTCTATGCCAGGTGAGGATACTTCTAAAAAATAGGCCTGGGGCACTGGGTCTATTTCATCAAGAAGGGTGTCGATTTTTTCAGATACACCCTGACAGTCATCCAATTCAATCCCGCCGGGTTTGTCAATAAAAATCCTTAAATACCAGTTTCCACCTTCTTTGACATACTCAACATCAACCAATTCCAGTTTTGCCTCTTCTACAATCGGCGCTACAGCTTCTGTTACTTTCTCTACTACGGTACTCTTAGCCAAAGATAATCCTCCCTTAAACTTAGTAAAGTCGCAATTACCTAAACTAATACGAAAGAGTGGGAAAATCCCACTCCTCTCCTAAGCACAAATAATTGATACAAAATAGGCAACTAAAAAAGCATAATAAGTATACCATGGAAACAATTTCTTTACAAGCTTGCTGTTTGAGATATGAAAAGGTGCACCTAGTCTTATTTTCACCCTAGAATATTTAAATAAAATCTACAGAATTATCCTATCACTCCAGTATAAAATCTATACATCCCCTCTGGAATATTAGTCACTTCTTTTTGACAAAGGATTATGTGATTCGAAGCTACTTTAGAATCTTGAAATTGAGTTCAATTCCTTATATAAATATGATTTGAGAATATCCAGGGACGAGGTCTGACATGACCTTTATATACTTCCACCCTGTAGACTCCGGGATCAGGGTTAGGCAGTCGAAGAAAATTCGTTTTTCTTTGTAATAATAATTTACCGTCCTTTATTACTTTCATATGGGCCTTCGTCGGAAGTATTACGTTTAGTGACATATTGGGTCGTTGTTTCACCTCTTCTCCCATATGCCATTGGTTGTTTAAGTGCTGGAGATAAAATTGAAAATGCTCCACTCTTCCAGCACAATGATTAACAAGATAACTCCTGCCGCTTTTTATGGCAGATAAAATAATATGTCGATCCCTATGCACAATACCCTTTAAGGGTTCCTTGGCAAGTATATGGGTTCTGAATGTCTTAAATTGATACTTATAACTACTAAGTATATTAGGTATCCAACTCAACTGCCTTCCGCCATGGGCATCAACCCCTGCTATGGCAGGTACCGGCCTTTGTTTCCCCAAGCGATCCCATTTTAATAAGGTCTCTGAACGAGGGGGGCTAAGGGTTGCCTTTGGAAACAGAAAACTTTTTAACAGACCCTTTTTATTCTTAAAACTAGCCATCCATTGTGAAAAGTAATTCCAAATTTCTAAACCGACTGCATTATCCAGATCCCAGTCCTCCCAGTTCATTTTACCTGGAAACATAGGGTTTTCTTTATGATCAGGATGAGCTAAAAATCCAAAGCCGCCTTGCTCATAGACCTGACTAACGTATTGGTGGGGCAACAGCTTGTTACTGGGCACAGAGTTAATATCGTAGCATAAAAAATGGTTCTTCTTTGGGGTCACTTCAGATCCCACCAGAACCAACACTCCATGTAGGTATTGCTCACCTTCCCGGTGCAACCCCGCCAAGGTATCGTGATCATTTATTAGAATAAATTTGGCTCCTGCCTTTGAAGCCGCTTTGGCTATTCCTTTAAAGTCAGCAGAACCATCCGAATAAAATGAATGAATATGCACAACACCGGAATACTGATAAATCATGTTGCACCTCAGTTAATTAGTTTGCATGGTACAACAATATTTTAAAGCAAATGCATGAATATGTATAAAGGTAATATCTTGTATCTAAGCGAATCTACTTTAGTACAACATGATACTATTGTTTAAGCCCGGTCATAGACCGGGCTTTAGAGTGCAAGATTATTGTATTTCTTCCAGGCCACAAAAACGGTAGCCCTCATCCCTGCATTCTTGAATTAAGCTACCAAGCATATCAGCATTTGCCTTGTTAACAGCATGAAGCAAGATAACTGCTCCGTTATGCAGACGTTCTTTTACTGTGTTCTTATTTTGCTCCGGGGTCCCTGCATCCGGTCGCCAGTCCACCATGGCAACAGACCAAAAGACATTTCTGTAGCCCATTTCATAAGTCAACTTTAACGTTCTTTCACTGTATTCTCCCATGGGCGGGCGCAAATATTGCATTGTTGCTCCGGTTTCCTTGGTAAATGCATCGCTTAAAGAATTAATCTCTTTTTGCAAAGTAGCATCACTGACCGTAGGTAGACTGGGATGATTATCTGTATGATTGCCCACAATGTGTCCTTCTCTTACCATTCGTTTGACCAGTTCAGGGTTTCTCCGAAGGTAATCACCTGTAATGAAAAATGTCACCTTAACATTGGCATCCCTTAGAGTATCTAAAATTTTTGAAGTATATCCATTTTCATAGCCTTCATCAAAGGTCAGGTACAAATTCTTGCCACTAATATCTCCATGGTAAATACCGCGATATTTTGCCAGTGACTCTTTGCCACGGTTGTTTACCTCCGGTAATTGATGCTCTTTATTGGGCTTATAATACCAACCCATCTTTTCATTGGCATAGGTTGAGGAAACTACCTCCTTTGGTTTTTGCGGTTTTACAGTACTTTGGTGTTTATCCTGATTAGTATCTTTTTCAACGGTCTTTTTATTTTCTTTGTCATCCATGGTGGGGTCAATTTTTGGGGGTGTTTCCGTTGTCATGGTAGACTCTTGTACAATTTGTTTTTCAACCGAATTGGTAGTTGTACTTTTATAAACCAACACCCCGGAACCTAGAATAATCAATATAGCTAAAATAAATGTAGTAGTCTTTTTCCCTTTTCCCATTTGTCTGTCCTCCTCAGAAAAACTAGGCTTCCGATAATTCTTTAGCACACTCACAAGCACCCAGCGTACAAAGGGTAAAAGCGTATAAGATAAATCTATTATTACCCTTCTTTTGAAATATAGTCATAAATAGCCTTTTTTAGCAATATATAACTTAACAATAATATCTAAATACAAAGATCCCAATTCTTTAGATTTAAGATACTTGAGCCTGCTGGAGGTTCGTAAAATGATTATCCAAATCAGTAAAAAAAGAATTGTTCAAGTTGCCCTTGCAATTATCTTAACTTTATCTTTATGGATTACCATAGGCTTTTGGGTAAGTCATCGTGTTCACGACAGCCCGGAAGGTAGGGTCGTAGTAACATTTAATTTTCTGGCACCCATGAAACCTTCTGCAACGGAGGATTTAATTATTACAGAGGCGGATAACGGCAGAAAGGTTCCCTTCACACATCAATGGTTAACAGCCAGTAAGCTTCAAGTTACCATCTCGGAAACACGTTACCCACTGGGACGTAAATATTTTTACCACTTTAAATTATCCCCTGCCATGATCTGGCCATTTTACGTATGGGCTGCCGGTGAATTCCAAGGAAAAGTTAAATTGCGCTTTGTCGGCATCGACTCCAAAGGAACTGTCCCTTCCAGAGGACCCATTACTTTACAGTTTAACACTAATGTACAACCGCAGAAAATATCGAATTTTGTTTTTGGGCCAGTTCCCGGAAAAATAATACCGTCTAAAACCAATCTTACCGAAAAAAAACAAATTTTGGATTATAGTCGTTGGGAATATTGGCCCAATAAAAAACTAAACAATCTATGTCGCTACTCAATGGACATCAAAGCTGGTCTCCCCAGTCAAACTGGAGGTAAACTGACCCACTCAATAAAGGCTGAATTCGTAACAACCCCTGAATTCTTAATAGAGAAAGCTCTACCTCAGCCAGGGTCAGATAGTGTTTGGTTAACTAGGGAAATTCTTTTACAAACAAACCAGCAGTTAAAGTCCGGACATGTTTATATCAAGGATCTTTCCGGCCAATGCCAAATTAAGGGCAATACAATTCGCTTTATCACTGATAGGGTAATGATGCCTGGTAAAAAATACACAGTCAAAGCAAATCTTACCTCTACCAGCAACGAATCACTAGACTTTACATACTCTTTTTCAACTACGAACCTTGGTCATAATCGCTGGTTAGAATTAAAGTTAGATCAAACCCCAGTTCTATGGCTTATGGAGGGAAATAGGACTTTACATAAAATGAATGTCAGAGTGAAACCGGATCGAACCATTCCCCGGGGTACTCTTTATGAACTAAGACGACACTCAGAATCCCCCTGGATGCATCTGAATGCGGATATTCTCTTGCATCCTCTGTCAGAAAATGTGGCTGATAATCACGATCAATTGAATTTACCAAAATCCTACAGTTGTATTTACCTGCAAGAAAAGGATGCCAAGAAGCTTTTTCATGCATTACCCCCGGGCTTTATGCTAATCTGTCATTAAAAAACCCTACAAAATTTGCAGGGTTAGATTTTTTTAAAAAAGAGACATTTGATCTGATTCCTGCAGGTTGTTCAAACAACCATGGTTTTGTAAAACTTCAATCACCGTTTTCGATATTTTAGCCCGGTTTCTCAGATCATCAATGGAAGTAAAGGGTGCTTGTTCCCTGGCTGCGACAATATTTTTGGCAGCTGAGGCCCCCACACCCTGTAGCCCACCAAAGGGAGACAATAGTCCCTCAGGGGTTATAAGGAACTTTGTAGCATCGGATTTTTCCAAATTGACAGGTAATATCTTAATTCCACGACAGTTTGCTTCCAGCGCTACCTCTAAGATAGTTAACATATTCTTTTCCTTTTGAGATGCCGCGTTGCCCTTTTCTTCAATTTCCTCAATTACCTGTTTAATCTTGTTAGGCCCCGAAACCATTAATTCAGCATCAAAGTCATCTGCCCTCACTGTGAAATAAGCTGCGTAAAAGGCCTCCGGGCGGTAAACTTTAAACCAAGCAATCCGAAAAGCCATCATCACATAGGCAGTGGCATGTGCCTTCGGAAACATGTATTTAATTTTACGACAGGATTCAATATACCACTCTGGCACCCCTTGGGACCTCATAGCCTCTGCATCCTCTTCTTTAACCCCTTTACCCTTCCTCACGCCCTCCATAATCTTAAAGGCTTGTTTAGGGGGTAACCCCTGATAAATTAGATAGACCATAATGTCATCACGGGCGGAGATAGCTTCAGAAAGTTTACAGGTACCTTCCTTAATTAGATCCTGTGCATTATTCAACCAGACATCTGTACCGTGGGAAAAACCCGAAATACGGACCAGTTCAGAAAATGTCGTGGGCTTTGTATCGACCAACATCTGGCGAACAAATTTAGTACCAAATTCCGGAATCGCATAGGTCCCCACCTGGGAACGGATATCCTCTGGTGTAACTCCCAGAGCATCTGTAGATGCAAATAAACTCATGGTTTTTGGGTCATCCAACGGTATTTCTCTGGCATTAACGCTGGTTAAATCTTCCAACATACGAATCACTGTAGGATCATCGTGCCCCAGGATATCAAGCTTAACTAAACTATCATGAATGGAGTGATAGTCAAAATGTGTTGTTCGGGTATCGGATTTTACATCATCCGCAGGTCTTTGAACCGGTGTAAACATGTGCACATCCAGACTATTAGGAACGACCATTAGGCCCCCTGGGTGCTGACCGGTTGTTCTTTTTACACCAGCACAGCCCAGAACCAGTCGCTTCATTTCGGCACTTCGTTTTTTAATATTCCGTTCTTCAAAGTAGTTTTTTACAAAACCAAAGGCTGTCTTTTCAGCGATTGTACCTATAGTACCTGCTCTATAAACGTAATCCTTTCCAAATAATTCCTCTGTATATTTATGTGCTCTGGGTTGATAATCTCCGGAAAAGTTTAGATCAATATCAGGAACTTTATCCCCATCGAAACCAAGGAACACTTCGAAGGGAATATCATGCCCATCCTTTATATAGTTTGTTCCGCATTTAGGACAATTTTTATCCGGCATATCCGCACCACAACCTGCTGAACCATCCATTAAAAACTCACTGTTTAGGCAATTGGGACATCGATAATGAGGAGGCAGGGGGTTTACCTCCGTTATATTGGTAAAGGTTGCCACAAGGGAGGAGCCTACTGATCCCCTGGATCCTACTAAATATCCGTCATCCAGGGATTTTTTAACTAACTTATGAGCAATTAGATATAAGACTGCAAATCCATTGCCTATAATGGACTTTAATTCTTTATCCACCCTTTGTTGAACCACCTCCGGTAGTGGTTCGCCGTATAATTCCCTAGCACGTTGTAATGTCATATCTGTAATTTGTTGTTCTGCTCCCTCAATGTAAGGAGGGTGTAATGTGTCTGGAATTGGTTTAAAAGCTTGTATCATGGAAGCTATATTCCTAGGATTGCTAACAACAACCTGGAAAGCCGTCTCTCTGCCTAAGTAAGAAAACTCCTTAAGCATCTCTTCTGTGGTTTTAAAATATAGTGGAGCCTGATTATCTGCATCATCAAAACCTTTACCTGCCATGAGGATTCTTCTGTATACTTCATCCTCTGGATTAAGGAAGTGTACGTCCCCGGTGGCTACCACAGGGATACCTAATTTACTCCCCAATGCAACAATTTTTCTGTTTATTTCCTTTAAATCTTCTTCGCCGTTTACCTGTCCTGTGCGAATCATAAACTCGTTATTGCCTAAGGGCTGAATTTCCAGGTAGTCATAAAATGAAGCAATGTCCTCCAGCTCTTCCTGTGATGCACCTGCCATAAGGGCCTGGTAAAATTCCCCTGCCTCACAGGCAGACCCTATCAGCAATCCTTCTCGGTATTTTACTAACTCCCGCCGTGGTATACGGGGCTGGCGGTGAAAATACCGGAGATGAGAAAGGGTGATCAGTTGATAAAGATTTTTTAACCCTACCTCATCCTTCACCAATATGGTCACATGTCTTGATTTAAGTTTCTCTTGATTGACTCCCTGGCCCATCCCACTTAAGGTTTTTACGTCAGAGATCTCTTGTTCAGCTAGCTTTCGCAAAAAAATTTGCCATAGTTTGGCGGTAGCAGACGCATCATCCACTGCACGGTGATGATTGGTCAACTCTATTTTAAATTCCTTCACCAGGGTATTTAGCTTATGGTTTTTAAGATTAGGGAACAATACCCTAGCAACACCTAGCGTATCAATAGCAGGGTTTGTCACTTCCTGTTTCAGATATTTACGCAAACCAACCCTTAAAAAGCTAAGATCAAAGGAGGCATTGTGAGCAACCAAAACAGCCTCTCCCATAAACTCACTCAGTGCAGTCAATGCTTCTTTCCCATCTGGGGCGTCCTTTACCATTTCATCGGTTATTCCGGTAAGTTTAGTAACTTCAAAGGGAATCTCTTTTTTGGGGTTGACAAGGGTACCAAAACGACCGACTTCTTCACCGTTTAAGTATTTTACAGCTCCGATTTCAATAATCTCATCAGTTTGCGGAGAAAAACCCGTTGTCTCAAAATCAATGATAACATGTTCAGTCCCCTGTAAAGGAACGTTATGTTTCATACTAACCACAGTGGCAATTCCGTCGTCAATCAAATAGCCTTCTACACCATAGATGAGCTTTATGCCCGCCTTTTTGGCTGCTGCATAAGCCTCTGGAAAGGCCTGCACAACACCATGGTCCGTAATAGCCACTGCAGGATGTCCCCAGGCCGCTGCCTGTTTAACAGCATCAACAGCACTCATGACACTATCCATAGAACTCATCTTTGTGTGCAGGTGGAGTTCCACCCGTTTGTCCGCTGCTTTGTCATCGCGATTTGTTACTTTAGCTGTGCCTAGATTAATGTCGTAAGCCATCACGGTTAATTCTTGGGAAAATTTGTCATACTGTACAGGTCCGCGCACAATAACCCAGCTACCGTTTTTAAGTCTTTCACTGGTTTCTGTATCGTCTTCTTCCAAAAATTTTTTAACCTCAATGGAGTCCGTATTGTCAGTAATGTTAAATGTTAATATTTGACGGCCAGATTTTAGTTGTTTAATTTCTACATCAAAAACTTTACCCTCTACAATTATGTTTCGTTCTTCTTCGGTAATTTCATGAATGGGTTTAGGCTCCCCTTTAATTGGTTTGCCAATTATTATCCCATCATCAAGATTCCCCGTTGCGCTACCATTTTTCTTTTCCTTTTGCACACTTACCTTTTCCGCAGTAAGTTTTTGCCAGAGGATTTTTTCCATTTCATCCTGGGTTTGGCACCATTCATCGTTGGTATCAGCATTTTGCTTCATCAGAAAAAGTACCTTGTATTGAAGACCGTAGATATTTTTTATACAGCCTTCCAGAAACAAGTCACACTTTTTACCCCGTAGGAGTTCCAAGCTTACTTCATCGGGCAAGGTAATTTCTAATTTTTTTCCCTTGCATTCCCACTGGGTATTCTGTAACCAACAACGGGCCACCGGGAATTTTTTAATCAGTTCTTCTTTCAGGTATTCAAAATTTATTTCTTCACCCATAGATTGGGTTGAGACAAACTGAAAATCTACCTCTAATAAAACTGGCCCCGGTGTAATGGTAGCCAGGGCCGACTTTAAAGAATTTATTTCTTCATTGGATATTTGCCGGTGTAGGTTTAGTCTTAACCTCCACTGCCTCTTACGAATGTTAACAGCTACACTGACAACCTGAGTATGTTTTGCAACTTCTAAAAGATTCTTCCCTATTTTTTGATCATCCAACACATCGATGAGTGAAACTGCCATTGGAACCCTCCATAACTACAACTACTGCCTGGCAATTTGTATCGTTATCCTTCGTATCTACTCAGATACCATATGTTTTGTTTTATAGGTCGCACACAGTTCTTCCATTACTGTTACGGCTGCTTCTGCAGATCGTGGCCGACCAATTTGTTTTGCCGCATCAGCCATCGATTTTTGTATCGCGACATTACTTAAAAATTCTTTTACTCTATGGACTAAATCTTTCTGTCCCCTAACCAGTCGAGCAGCCCCCATGCTTTCCAGAAATTCTGCATTACGCTCCTCCTGGCCAGGTATTGGATCTGTGATAAACATAGGTAAACCAGTGGCCATTGCTTCCGCCGAAGTTAACCCCCCTGCTTTACCGATCATTAAATCACAGGTGGCCATTAAATCTTCAATATTGTTTATATAGCCAAGTACCTCTACCTTCCTGGACAATGTAGGCTGTAGCTTTATTAGTTTATTACGCAACTGCTCATTTCGACCGCAAACCACAACCATTTGGCAAGGTAAACCAGAACTAGCCAGTTCCTTTACTATATCCCCCAGGGGGCCCATCCCTAAACCGCCGCCCATAATTAAAACGGCTGGCAAGTCAGGTTCCAAATTCCAACGATATCGCAGTACACTTTTATTCTTAGGGATAGCAAATTTAGGATCAATGGGAATACCAGTAGCTTTAATTTTGTTGTATTGTATACCATGTTCTGCAAAGGACTTAACCAATGGATCAACTGCTACCAAATAGTAGTCCACATCATTAAACAACCAGAAAGGATGAACAGTAAAATCAGTAATAGCTGCAATAATTGGTACCTTGCATTTCCCTACACTTTTCAAATGTGTTAATATGCCCAACGGAAAGGGATGAGTGCACATGATCGCCTGTGGCTGCATCTGATCGATAAAAGTGACCAGTTTGGGAGCAGCCAGGCGGTTCATAATTCGATTAAACTCATTTTTAGCAAAGCCAGAAAAGGGCTTCTCCTTTTCTGCTTGTCTGTATAAATAACCATAAATGATGGGAGACATTTTGATAATTTCCATGTAGGTTCCCAGTACTACTTTTTCTATAAGAGGGCTGGCATAACGGAAGGTATCAAGAATGATAACCTCAGCCTTGGAATTACGGCGAATAATTTCTTCCTTGACAGCCGCTGCTGCCCTCATATGCCCTTCACCGGCAGAGACCGACAGTACCAGTATTTTGTTTAGCATCTTATATATGCACCTACAGTGTTGGTAAAATTTCTAATATCTTAGGCACAGAATCTTTAACAGAAACTAGGTCTGTTTGCCCGGAACGGCGCTGTCGAATTTCCACTACGCCTTCGGTAACAGCTTTGTTACCAACCACAATTCTTAATGGGTAGCCGATTAGGTCAGCATCTTTAAATTTCACTCCGGGGCGTTCGGAACGGTCGTCCAGAATGGTTTCTACACCAGCTTGATTAAGTGCTTTGTAAAGTTCCTCAGCAATTTTCATCTGGTTATCGTCTTTCGGAGCTACAGGAATAACAATGGCCTGGTATGGTGCAATGCTAGCAGGCCAGATAATGCCATCTTTGTCATAGTTTTGCTCAATGGCTGCTGCCATAGTACGACTTACCCCAATGCCGTAGCAGCCCATAACAATGGGCTGTTCCTTACCGTTTTCATCCAGAAAAGTAGCCCCTAAAGCTTTACTGTATTTAGTACCTAATTTAAAGATTTGACCAACTTCAATGCCCCGGGCCTCCAGTAGCTGTGCGCCACACTTAGGGCAAGGCTCTCCTGCCTTAACCATACGAATATCTTCTACGATTTCTGGCTGGAAGTCCCGCTTAGGGTTAACATTAATCAGGTGAGCATCCTGTTTATTGGCCCCTACAACGGCGTTAACCAGGGCCATTACTTCCATGTCAGCTACAATACGAATGTTCTCCAGTCCCACAGGACCCACATAACCAGTGGGAGCACCTGTCACTTGCTGAACCGTGCTTTCATCGGCCAGATCGAGGGTCAACGCCCCAAGGACATTTAACAGTTTAATTTCGTTTACATCACGATCACCACGAACCAGTGCTGCTACAACTTCTTTATCAGTTTTATAAAACATAGTCTTAATCACTTGGAAAGGCTCGACACCCAGGAACTTTGCCACTTCCTCAGCAGTTTTTTTACCGGGTGTACTTACTTCCTGCAATTCTAGCTGTTGAATTGCAGGATCAAGGCCAGCGGCTGGCAGTGTTGTTGCCTTCTCAACATTGGCCGCATAATCACAATCAGAGCAATACAAAATAGCTGCTTCGCCTGATTCCGCTAACACCATGAACTCATGGGTGCTACTACCGCCGATTGCACCGGAATCAGCCTCAACCGGTCGAAACTTCACACCACAACGGCTAAATATGCTTGTATATGCTTCATGCATCTTTTGATAACTTATATCCAGTCCTGCTTCGTCTCTATCAAAGGAATACAAGTCCTTCATAATAAACTCTCTGCCCCGCAGCAAACCAAAGCGAGGTCTGCGTTCATCCCTATATTTATTTTGAATCTGGTATAGTAACAAGGGCATTTGTTTATACGAACGAACTTCTCCACGTATTAAAATCGTAATAACTTCTTCATGGGTGGGTCCCAAACAGAAATTACGATCGTGGCGATCTTTAAGACGGAACAACTCCGGACCGTACACATGCCAGCGACCGGACTCTAACCACATCTCCGCAGGTTGAATGATGGGCATTAACAATTCCTGCCCACCCTGCTTGTCTATTTCTTCCCGAATAATTTGCCTTAACTTTTTGAGAACACGTTGGGCTAATGGCAGATATGTATATACACCGGAGGCTGTTTTACGAATAAAACCAGCTCTCAGCAATAGTTGGTGACTTACCACTTCGGCCTCTGCCGGAACTTCCCTTAAAGTTGGAACGAGCATTTGACTAACACGCATATTAAGATCCTCCTGATATATTTAGATAGTCATATTGCGACATTAGATAGATGTTCATGAATAGTTAAAGATTCTCTATTTCTTTCAGCAACTCTTCTAACAGTTGGTCTTCGGGAACCTGTCGGATTATTTCTCCCTTGCGAAAGATTAGCCCCACCCCTTTGCCACCTGCTATCCCTATATCTGCTTCCCTTGCTTCGCCGGGCCCATTGACAGCACAACCCATCACAGCAATTTTAATGGGTTTGTCCACTGTAGCTATTCTCTGCTCAACCTCTTCAGCCAATTTTATCAGATTAATTTGCGTTCTCCCACATGTAGGGCAGGAAATCAGCTCAGCTCCCCGCCTGCGTAGTCCCAAGGCCTTTAATATTTCCCATGCTACATTCACTTCGTATTTAGGATCACCGGTGAGAGATACTCGAATGGTATCACCTATCCCTTCAGCAAGCAGGGCTCCGATTCCCACAGCAGATTTTATGGTACCACTTTTTACCGTACCTGCTTCGGTTACACCCACATGCATTGGGTATTCTACCCTGGCAGATAGTTTACGGTAAGCTTCCAGCATAAGAGGAATATTGGAAGCTTTTAGTGACACCTTTATTTCGTTGTAGTTTAATTCCTCTAATAGCCTAATATGGTTTAAGGCACTTTCCACCATCGCATCCGGCGTCACTCCGCCATATTTAGTTAGTAATTCCCTTTCCAGGGAACCAGCATTTACACCAATGCGTATTGGAACTCTTCGTTCCCGGGCCGCTGCTACAACTTCTTGTACTTTTTCCTTTCCACCTATATTGCCAGGGTTGATTCTTAAACCATCAACACCAGCCTCTATAGCCAATAGGGCCAGTCGATAATCAAAGTGAATATCAGCAATTAGGGGTATACTAATACCTGCTTTAATAGTTGGTAAAGCTTCGGCAGCTGTTTTGTCCGGCACAGCTACTCTGATTACTTCACAGCCCACCGCAGATAACTCGTTAATTTGATCAATTGTAGCAAGGGCATTCCTGGTATCCGTATTTGTCATGGATTGTACAACAACAGGTCCACCCCCGCCAATCTGTACTTTACCCACCATAATTGGTCGTGTTATTTTAGAATTCATGTTATCCTCCGCTAACGATTACCAAACATTAAATTAACAATATCGTTATATGTGATTACCACCATCAATAGTAATAATAGTCCAAAACCGATAAGATGAATAAAGCTTTCTTTGGATGGTTCCACTGGCCTGCCGGTTATTTTTTCCCAAAGCAAAAATAATACCCGACTGCCGTCCAGAGCTGGTATAGGTAAGAGATTAAATAAGCCCAGATTAATACTTAAGAATGCCGCCAATTGCATAACCTGAAATATACCAAACTCTGCTGCCTTACCAATTTCATTAACCACACCTACGGGTCCTGCTAAATCAACAGGGGCCTGTTGCGTAAACATTTGACCGATAAAAGAAAGAATTAACCCTGACACCTGAATTGTAAAACTTGTTCCAGCCGCTAAAGCAGCCAGCGGATTAAGTTTTTTCATCAGTGGCTGAGTTGGTTTAATACCAATTTTATATTGACCTGACACATCTTTGACAGTGGTTAAGGTTAATTTTACCTGTTCTTTTCCTCTTTGGATTGTTAAATTAAGGGATTCTCCAGGATGTTTATTGGTTTCTGCAACCAACTGGTTCCAATCCTCCACAGAGTTATCATTTACAGCAACAATTCGATCCCCCACTTTAAGACCTGCTTTTTCAGCTGGAAACCCTTTAATCACCTCGCCTACTTCTGTTGTGGCATAGGGCATCCCTTGAAGGGTAAAGATGACTGCAAACAAAACTACTGCTAAAACAAAATTCATGAGGGGACCTGCAATAATTACAGATGCCCTTTGTAAAGCTGTTTTGAAGTTAAAAGTACGATCAAGTGGTATCCCTTGATCGTCTTCTTCATTGGGGTCCATCCCAGCCATTCGAACAAAACCGCCCAATGGCAAAAGGCGAAGATTATACCTGGTCTCACCCCGGTTGAATCCAAAAACCTTAGGTCCAAAACCCAAGCTAAATTCGTGAACCATGATTCCTACCTTCTTTGCTACCAGGAAATGGCCTAGCTCATGGAAAAATATTAATAATCCAAAGACAGCAACCGAAGCGATAAATGTTTGCATAACTTCACCTCTAACAATTTCTAATGATTTTGTTTGCCTCTTCCCTTGCCCAACCATCAATTTCAAGAATCTCCTCTAGGACAGGAGACCCCTGAAATTGATGTTCGTTTAAAGTTCGTTTAACAATGGAGGGAATTTGCATAAATTTTATTTGTCCCGCCAGAAATGCATGAACAGCTACTTCGTTGGCAGCGTTTAAAACTGCCGGTGCTGTACCTCCTATTTTCCCAGCCTGATAAGCCAATGACAGGGAAGGAAACCTATTTGTATCTGGTTCTTCGAAGGTTAGCCCCTTAAGTTCTGTTAGATTTAACTTAGGTAAATGGTTAAACCAACGTTCTGGGTAACTAAGGGCATATTGAATGGGTATTCTCATATCTGGCATGCCAAGGTGAGCAAGCAATGAACCATCGCCATATTCAACCATGGAATGAATAACACTCTGGGGATGAACCACTACATTAATATCGTCGTAGTCAACACCAAAAAGCCATTTGGCTTCTATAACTTCTAATCCTTTGTTCATTAAAGTAGCGGAGTCGATGGTGATTTTTTGTCCCATGGACCAATTGGGATGTTTCAGGGCCATCTCTGGCGTGACATTTTCAAGTTCTTGTCTGTTTAATTGGCGAAAAGGACCACCAGAGGCTGTCAGTTGGATTTTTCTTATCGCTGATCTATTTTCCCCATGTAAGCACTGCCAAATAGCGGAATGTTCACTATCCACAGGTAAAATTTCAACCTTATATTCTTCTGCCAGTTTAGTAACATATTGTCCCGCTGCCACCAGAGTTTCTTTGTTTGCCAGTGCAATTTTCTTACTTGCTTTGATGGCAGCACAGGTGGGAACTAAACCAATGGCCCCACTTAGCGCGGTTACAACTACAACTGCTTCATGACAAGTGGCCACCGCCACCAGACCATCTAAACCATAACGAATTTCAGGCCTTAACTTCTCCTTTATCAGATGCTCTTTAAGCCAAAGAGCATCTTCTTCTAACTGAAGGGAAACTAAAAGGGGTTTATAGGCTTTACATTGTTCCAAAAACAACTCACGGTTTCTGCCTGCAGCTAAGGCTACCACATTAAGTTCTTCCGGGAAACTATTTACAACTTCCAGGGTCTGCCTGCCAATCGAGCCGGTACTTCCTAAAATAGATATCTGTTTCATCATTTGGCACCTCAGTTAATCTTATTTCACCCTTGGGCTTTGAATTCCTGCTTTTACTATTGCTTGGATGGCAATTAACAAAATTGGGCCAACGATCATTCCTACAAAGCCTAATATTCTAAACCCAAAAAACAATGCCACCAGAGTCGCTAAGGGATGTAATCCAAGGTTATCCGCCACAACCTTCGTTTCCAACAGTTGCCTTGCCACAAGAATAACAATATATAAGACCAATAATTTTAGGCCAAAAGCTATTTCCCCAGAGATTATGGACCACACTATCCAAGGGAGTATTACCGTCCCGGGCCCCAAAACAGGAATAATATCAAAAAAGCCAATCAAAAGACCCATTGTTAGGGCATAATCTGCCCCTATTATGTATAAACCTGATATGCTAATAAAAGTGCTAATGCTAACGAGAATCCCCTGGGCCTTAATGTAGGAGATAAAAGCATTGAACACTTCTTTAATAACATGTAGACTTCGTTCCCCATAGGGTGCAGGAAGAAATTTAATCCAATGTAATGCCAATGACCTTCTGTCTTTACTAATAAAATAGGTTGCCAAAAAACTCACTATAATGATGGTTATAAAACCTGGAACAGCAGAGAAGGTACTATACAACGTATCCAGTGCAGCTGCTAAAAGATTCTGCAATGTATCCGCTATGGACCTAAAGGATTCTTGAATATAATTTGAGACACTTGGAGGTAGTTCCCCATATAGTTGCTGGAGCTTTGGTAGGGACTTTTCGACCCAATACTGAATCTCTTGAATAATAAAAGGAATACTTTTAGATAGGTTTATAAGTTCAGTAATCAATCTTAACAGCAACAATGAAATAATTGTAACAAAAAATATAATAAGCAAAAACATAGAAAGGGCAACTGCTGGTCCCCTGGAAAAATGTATTTTATTTTGCAGAATATACACCATAGGCTCCAGCAAAAAGCTAATAAAAATTGCCAGAACAAAGGGGACAATGAGAGGTATTATAAATGAGACCCCTTTAACAAAGTAAACGGATAACTTATCAATAATAAAGAACGCCACTAAAAGAAGCAGACCGGCCAAAACTAAATTCAGGGCGGTCTTTAGCCAAGCAGGCAATACGTTTCACCTCTATGATATTATAATTAAATTATAAACAAACTAACAACATAGTATACCAAGGGTGCCGTAAACAGCAAACTATCAAAGCGATCCATGAACCCGCCATGGCCTGGTATAATCTGCCCAGAGTCCTTTATGCCAGCCTGTCTTTTCAGGGCTGATTCCACTAAATCTCCAAGTAAAGCAGCTATACCAATAAGAACGCCAAGGACAACCACTATCCCCACTGAACCCCCTTGCTGATAGATACCAAAGATATAGGCTGTTAGGGCGGAACCCAAAACCCCTCCAATTGCCCCCTCAACGGTCTTTTTGGGGCTTAGTACCGGTGCAAGTTTATGTCTACCCAAAGAACGTCCTACAAAATAGGCAAATGTATCACTGATCCAAGTGGCTGCCAATAACAATAGAAGCCACATAAAGCCGTTTTCCAATTCACGTGTCAAATAAAAGAAAATTAAATTGCCTAAATACAAAACTGCAACTAAATTACCGAACACATCAACAGGGTATACACGAGGATATAAGAAGGCCATCATTATTAAACTGACTATTACCAAAAAGACATACATCAGTCCTAGGTATTCATCTTTATATAGATATGCACTGGTGAAAATAAATAAACCACCAATTTGTATCATCCATTTGGAAGGATTAAGCTTTAGTCCCTTGAGAATATCCGATATCTCAAAACCAGCCATTGTAAAAACAGAAAGAGCAAGTAACCACAGTACCCAATCACCAAACCAAGCTGCTAAAACTATTACTGGTATTCCTATGACTGCGCTTAGCACTCGCAGGTGCAACAATTTGTCCACCAACCTACTTTTTGTTTAGTCCACCAAATCGCCGTTCCCGACGTTGAAACCCAATGATAGCTTGTAATAAATGGTAACGTTGAAAATCCGGCCACATCACGTCTGCCAACCAAAATTCTGTATAAGCAAGCTGCCAGAGAAGAAAATTACTTATTCTACACTCTCCAGAAGGTCTGATTAACAACTCAGGATCCGGCATACCTGCGGTATAAAGGGAATCACAAATTAGTTTATCATTTATATTGGCAACTTCCATTTCGTTACTTTTGACCATGTTAGCAATTTTAATAACTGCATCAGTAATTTCCGTTCGTCCACCATAGTTTAACGCTAAATTTAAAGTTAGCCCGGTATTGTTTTTTGTTTTTTGAAAGGCAGCCTGTAATGCCTCCTGGGCCCTTTGGGGCAGTTCTTCCAGACGACCTATGGCATTTACTCTAACATTATTTTTATGTAGCTCTACAACCTCTTTTTCCAGATATTCCACCAGTAAATCCATTAAATAGGATACTTCCTTTTGGGGACGTTTCCAGTTCTCGGTGGAAAATGCATAACATGTTAAATATCCAATACCAATTTCTGAACAGAGCTTTACAATATTTCGTAAAGATTCAACACCCGCTCGGTGTCCCAGGGACCTTGGCATGCCCCTGCGTTGTGCCCATCGTCCGTTGCCATCCATAATAATAGCAATATGTTGCGGGAGCTTATTTCGGTCTATAGATTGAAGAAGTGTATTTTCATCGGCTGTAACCTTTGGTCTAGAAAATAGACTGGTTATCTTTCTCAGCATCATTTGAGCCTCCAATATAACAACCCCCTTCCGGATATGAAGGGGGTTTACTGCATTACTCTTCAATAATGGCTCCGGTAGGGCAGATATCCAAGCATGTGCCACAGTTTTCGCATGCCATGGTTATTTTAAATATGTCGCCCTCCTCAATGGCATTGTTGGGACAGGAATCCAAGCATGTACCACAGGCCATACACTCATCCGTTATTTTATAGGCCAATGTGTACACCTCCTTTCCCTTTCTCCTCAAACGCCACCGTCAACACCACGCACTTAGAACTCGTTAATTCCATTTTAACTACACGCTTGTTTCCATCTGGCATACCTCGATGTGGCCTGGTAATGGCAACAGTTACATCGAAACCGCAATTCCTAAGAAGGGACAATGCATTGTTTAGTTCGTACCCCAGTACATCTGGCATCATCCTAAACTTGCATAATCTCCTGTTCTTTGGCTTTTACCATTTCGTCGATTTCTTTAACATATTTGTCTGTTAATTTTTGTAATTCGTCCTGCCCCCGCTTGGCTTCATCTTCGGGAATACCATCTTTTTGCTTGGCTTTAATACTATCATTGGTATCACGGCGAATGTTCCGAACAGCTACCCGACCTTCCTCAGCCTTTTTCTTAATAACTTTAACTAGCTCAGTACGGCGTTCCTGTGTTAGCTGGGGAATTATTAAACGTATTACAGTTCCATCACTGCTGGGTGTTATACCAACATCTGATTTTAAAATAGCTTTTTCAACTTCAGGTATTACACTTTTATCCCAAGGCTGAATTACTAAAACGCGTGCTTCCGGAACAGAAATGTTAGCAAGCTGGTTTAAAGGGGTAGGCGTTCCGTAATAAGATACCGTTACCTTATCCAAAATAGAAGGGGTTGCCCGACCGGCACGCAAAGAAGCAAATTCCCTGCGTACAACATCTACACTCTTCTTCATATGATCTTCCGCAGAAGAGATTAATTCTTTAACCATTTAAGTCCCCCCCAACAAAAGTACCTATACGTTCCCCTAAGATTGCTCTTTTAATATTACCCTCGGTATTTAAATCAAACACCAATAGCGGGATTTTATTATCCATACAAAGCGAAACAGCTGTGGAATCCATTACCTGTAGACCTCGGTTAAGTACATCTATATAGGTCAGTTCATCAAACCGCTTGGCCCCAGGATGCTTCAAAGGATCCGCATCATAAACACCGTCAACCTGCTTTGCCATCAAGATAATTTCAGCTTCTACCTCTGCTGCACGTAATGCAGCGGTGGTATCGGTTGAAAAATATGGGTTCCCGGTACCCGCAGCAAAAATGACAACCCGCCCTTTCTCCATATGTCGAATTGCCCGACGACGGATGTAAGTCTCTGCCACTGCTCGCATCTCAAAGGAGGTTTGTACGCGAGTATCTACTTCTATTTTTTCCAGGGCATCTTGCAAAGCCAAGGAATTAATAACAGTAGCTAACATACCCATATAATCAGCCGTAGCTCTATCCATCCCCTTTGTGCTACCGGATATTCCACGCCAGATATTCCCACCACCAACTACGATGGCCAGTTGTACCCGATGTTCAAGAACATCCTTAATTTGACTGGCTATTGAGTATACAACTTCTGGGTCAATACCATATCCTTTTTGTCCAGCCAGTGCTTCGCCACTTAACTTAAGGATGACCCGCCTAAACTTGGGAGTTACCATTAAGGGTGTCCTCCAGTCTGGTAGTTCTGTTATTCTACAACTTTTTAAAAAATCCTTTTAAACGTTATCAAATAAATATTATGCTTTAATTTGTGCAGCTACTTCGGCAGCAAAGTCATCTTGACGCTTTTCTAAGCCTTCTCCCATTTCATAACGGACAAAACGACGAACATCAACTTTTTCGCCGATCTTGGCAATGATTTCGTTAATAACTTGCTGCACTGTTTTGTCAGAATCTTTAATAAAGGGTTGCTCAAGCAGGCAAACTTCTTTGTAGAATTTCTCAATACGCCCTTCAACCATTTTTTCGACAATTTTTTCTGGTTTGCCTTCATTTAACGCCTGTGCTCTTAAGATTTCTTTTTCTTTTTCAATCTTATCTGCAGAAACTTCCTCCCGGCGCACGAACTCAGGTTTAGCAGCCGCGATTTGCATAGCAATGTCTTTGGCTAAACCGCGAAAATCTTCGTTTTTAGCAACAAAATCAGTTTCACAGTTGATTTCAACCAAAACACCGATACGACCGCCACCATGTATGTAGGATTCCACAACACCTTCAGCGGCAATTCTACCAGCTTTTTTAGCAGCAGCAGCAAGACCCTTTTCACGCAAAAACTCAATGGCCTTTTCCATATCCCCGCCCACTTCAGCTAAAGCCTTTTTACAATCCATCATACCTGCACCAGTACGTTCTCTTAACTCTTTAACCATGCTTGCAGAAATTTCTGCCATGATCAAAATCCCCCTTTATGTAACCACCCATTTAATCTTGTGGTATTATAACCAGATTCTTCCCTTGACAAACATAAAAAAAGGTAGAGGCCTCCCGTACTAGCAAGACGCCCTCTACCTAACGTACTACTCTGCGACTTGTTCTCCCTGCTTACCTTCTAAAATTGCATCAGCAATCTTACCTGTAAGCAGTTTTACTGCCCGAATAGCGTCATCGTTACCGGGAATTACGTAATCAATTTCATCAGGATCGCAGTTTGTATCAACAATGGCCACAATAGGAATGCCAAGCTTACGAGCTTCTGCCACTGCAATGCGTTCCTTCCGGGGATCGATTACAAAAAGGGCCCCAGGCAGACGACGCATATTCTTAATTCCACCAAGGAATTTATCCAGCTTCTCTTTTTCATGGAGAAGTTGAGCAACTTCCTTTTTGGGCAGAACCTCAAAGGTTCCATCTTCTTCCATGCGCTCCAGTTCATGCAATCTATCAATACGATTACGTATGGTTTGGAAGTTTGTTAACATACCACCCAACCAACGCTGATTTACAAAGAACATTCCGCAACGTTCAGCTTCTTCTTTAACAGCTTCTTGAGCTTGTTTTTTGGTGCCTACAAACAGCAGGGTGCCACCTTCACCAGCCAGCTGTTTTACGAAGTCATAGCACTCTTCAACTTTCTTAACGGTTTTTTGTAAATCAATGATGTAAATGCCGTTACGATCAGTAAAGATATAGGGGGCCATTTTGGGGTTCCAACGACGAGTCTGGTGCCCGAAATGCACGCCCGCTTCCAGTAGTTGTTTCATGGAGATAACTGCCATAGCTAGTTACACCTCCTCCCTCATTGTTTTTAATCCTCCGTCATCATCATCTCCGGCAAGACCTTAACAAAGGCAACCTTGCTCAAATCCAATAACGTGTGTATTCAACACCAGATGTTATTTTAGCATAATCAGACAACCTGCGCAAGCAATTATTCCGTAATAAAAACCACAGTTTGCTTGAAACTGTGGTTTTTATTACTTTAATTGTGCTTCAGCCTTTGCAGTTCCTCGATCAAACGATCGTTTAACACCCGAATGTAAGTACCCTTCATTCCCAAGGATTTGGACTCAATCACCCCAGCGCTTTCAAATTTACGCAATGCATTTACAATAACTGACCGCGTGATACCCACCCTATCAGCAATCTTGCTGGCAACCAGGACCCCCTCGTCCCCTTCCAATTGTTCAAAAATGTGTTGAACTGCATCTAATTCAGAGTAAGATAAGGTACCGAGGGCAATTTGTACAGCTGCTTTCTTCCTTGCTTCTTCTTCCATTCTTCCTGCCCTTGCACGTAGAATTTCCATAGCAACTACCGTGGCACCATATTCGGCCAAGATCAAGTCCTCATCAGTAAAGTTTTGGTTAAACTTAGCCAACACCAAGGTTCCTAAACGTGAACCAGCACCTACAATGGGAACCACAGTGGTAACTTTGTTTTGACCCTTACACTTTTCTTCCTCAAAGAATACACATGCATCATAGGTCTGGCAGAAGTTTGCATGGGTTTCACTAACTCCCAAAAGTCCTTCGTTGTATTCCTCAGGAAAACGTTTGGAACCTTCAACAATATCTTTCATAATATCACAGGCAAACTCTGGCATAAATTTGTAGCCAAGGGCCCGACCACGACGGTCAATAATATAGCAGTTTGCCTCAATGTTCTCAGATAACACATCTGCGATTTCGCCAAAGTCAACAGGATAACCAGCAGATTTCTGTAATAGTTTATTAATTGTACGTGTTCTTTCCAATAAGGTCTTCATTCTGTCACTCTCCCCGTTTTTTTAAAGAATATAACGACTAAGATCACGATTTGTTACAACATCCTTTAGCTTCTCACGAACATAATCACTGTCAATAGTGAGTGACTGTCCATTAAGTTCTGGAGCCTCGAAGGAAACATCCTCCAATAATTTTTCGAGAATGGTGTGCAACCGCCTTGCTCCAATGTTTTCATTTTGTTCATTTACAGTATAAGCAATATCGGCAATTTCTACAAGAGAATTTTTAGAAAATTCAATTTTAAGTCCTTCAGTCCCTAATAACTCAGTGTATTGTTTGATTAAGGAGTTTTGCGGCTCTGTTAAAATTTGTTCAAAATCACTTCTGCTCAGGCTTTCTAACTCTACCCTGATGGGAAAACGTCCTTGTAACTCTGGAATTAAATCAGAGGGTTTTGCTATATGGAAAGCCCCGGCTGCTATGAAAAGGATATGATCTGTCTTTACAGGGCCATACTTTGTCATTACTGTGGATCCTTCCACAATAGGAAGGATATCCCTTTGTACGCCTCCACGTGATACATCTGCACTACCAGTGGTCCCTTCCCTTGTAGCAATTTTATCAATCTCATCAAGGAAGATAATCCCATGATCTTCTGCACGCTTCACCGCCTGTGCAGTCAATTCATCCATATCGATCAATTTCTGAGCTTCTTGCTGGGTTAATATCTTGCGAGCCTCTTCTACAGTGACCTTGCGTTTACGTTTTTTCCTTGGGAAAATACTCCCTAACACGTCTTGCATGTTAACGCCCATCTCTTCTACGCCACTGTTACTAAAAACCTCAAGCATAGGTGTGCTTTGATCTTCCACTTCAATTTCTAGATAATCTTTTTCTAACTCACAGCGGGACATTTTTTCCCGTAGAGTTTCCCTCTCAAACTTAATCCTACTATTTTGCTGCTCCCAGGATTTATCTTCCTGTTGAGTATCCTGCACCCCGCCAAATAGCATTTCAAAGGGATTTTTTGTTTGGGTAGGCCGGTTCGGATAGGGTGCTAAAAGTTCAATAATTCTTTCATCAGCCAGTCGCTTGGCCCGTTCTTCCACTTCTTCTACTTTTTCTTGCTTAAGCATGCGAATGGAGGTTTCGACCAAATCCCTGACCATGGATTCTACATCCCGCCCCACATAGCCCACTTCTGTAAATTTAG
Organism: Desulforamulus reducens MI-1; assembly: GCF_000016165.1. Classification (GTDB taxonomy): domain Bacteria; phylum Bacillota; class Desulfotomaculia; order Desulfotomaculales; family Desulfotomaculaceae; genus Desulfotomaculum; species Desulfotomaculum reducens. The sequence continues at coordinate 2,174,903 of NC_009253.1, forward strand.
TGGCTTCAATTTTAACAAAAGGGGCTTTTACCAGTTTAGCTAAACGACGGGCAATTTCGGTTTTACCTACGCCCGTTGGGCCAATCATTAAAATATTCTTCGGTACAACCTCATCAATCAAATCTTCTTTCAACTTACTGCGACGGTACCTGTTTCGCAAAGCCACAGCCACTGCTTTTTTGGCTTTTTCTTGGCCCACTATATATTTATCAAGCTCTCTTACGGTTTGTCGTGGCGTCAGGGCTTCCATTGGCTCCACTCCTTTGATACCTAAATTAAATTTCCTCAACAACAATATTTTTATTAGTGTAGACACAAATATCTGCGGCCAAATTTAGAGCCTCATAGGTTATATCTTTAGGCGAAAGATTGGTGTGTTTTGTGAGTGCTCTGGCAGCTGCCAATGCATAAGGACCGCCGGAACCTATGGCTGTTACTCCTTCATCCGGCTCAATAACTTCTCCGTTACCTGACAAAACCAACAGATGTTCTTGATTGGCCACAATCAGCATGGCCTCCAGCGTGCGCAGGTATTTGTCAGTACGCCAGGCTTTGGCCAATTCCACAGCAGCCCTCATTAGGTTACCATGATACTCTTCCAATTTTCCCTCAAACTTTTCAAATAGCGTAAAGGCGTCTGCCACCGACCCGGCAAAACCTGCCAAAACTTGACCATTATGCAAGCGTCTCACTTTTCTGGCAGTATGTTTCATGATCGTATTTTGTCCAAAGGTAACCTGCCCATCACCGGCTACGGCAACCTTGGTACCTCTCTTTACAGCAACAATGGTCGTTGCGTGAAACATCAGCATCCCTTCCTCTTTTCCAAAGCTACGCCCTTGGGTGGCTCATTTTATAAACTCGCTTAATTTTTTTCTTTGTTACGTGGGTGTAGATCTGAGTTGTTGACAAAGAAACATGCCCAAGTAACTCCTGAACACTGCGTAAATCTGCTCCGTTATCCAGTAAATGAGTAGCAAATGAATGACGAATTGTATGGGGACTAACATTTAATTTCATGCCAAGTCGTTGGCAGTATTTATCCACTATTTTTCTAATACCCCTATCACTTAACCGAGTCCCTTTATAGTTAACAAAAACAGCCTCACAGTCTTTTATTACCATTTTAGGTCGAGCATTTCTACAATATTCTTTCATTGCTGCCACTGCACTTTGATGGAATGGAACGACCCGTTCCTTAGATCCTTTTCCCATTACCCTGATATATCCCCTGGCCAAATCAATATTGCTAAGATCTAAAGCAACCAGTTCTGACACACGTATGCCAGTGGCATAGAGCAACTCCAGCAGCGCCCGGTCCCTAATGCCTAGAGGAGAATGATCTGGTGCTTCCACCAGTTGTTTCGTCTCCTCCTGGTATAAGAACTTAGGCAATCTTTTCTCCCGTTTAGGATTAGCCACCCGTAGCATCGGATTGGTATAGGCTAACCTTTCATTATAAAGAAATTTAAAAAAAGCTCTCCATGAAGCAAGTTTTCTGGCCACCGTTGCTCTACTTAAGTTTTTTTGTCTTAGATAGGCCAGAAATTCCCTTACCAAACTACTATTAATTGATGCGTGATCCATTTTTTCAATTGGTTTATTTAAGACAATTGAAAAGTAATCCAAACCATCAAATAAATCTTTCTGGTAAGCCTCAATGGTATGAATAGAAAAATTTTTTTGTACTTTTAAATAATTAACAAAGTTATCTATTAAAACATACATAAATATCCCAACTATTTCTTTGTCGAAATATGACACCTAATAAAATATATCACAAGCCCTTTTGAAATTGCAACTACCTTTTGACAATTTAATTATTATATTGTTATTCCCCTATTGTCTCTTATATATCACATATTTTTTCTTTTTCAATCCACTCCTTCAATATTTCAAGAGCTCGCTCTGCCTGGGCACGACCCCTTTCCCGCTTGCCTTTAAGCCGGACAGTAAGCTCTGGAAACAGACCAAAGGTAACATTCATTGGTTGAAAGTTCTTTGTGGAAGCAGTGGTTATATAATGCATTAATGCCCCATGAGCGGTTTCTTTCGGGAAAATTAATAAATCTTTCTGTTTTGCCAAAGCTGCAGCGTTGATTCCTGCTATTAATCCTGCTGCGGCAGATTCTACATAACCTTCTACTCCGGTAATTTGCCCGGCAAAGAATATTCTTGGGTGTTCTTTCATTTGAAGGGTAGGTTGTAAGAGAACTGGAGATGTAATATATGTATTTCTGTGCATAACACCGTATCGCACAAATTCAGCATCTTCCAGACCCGGGATAAAGCTAAAAACTCTTTTTTGCTCACCCCATTTAAGATTTGTCTGAAAACCCACCAGATTAAAAAGAGTACCCTCAGCATTATCCTGCCTCAACTGAACAACCCCGTGGGGTCTTTTGCCAGTTCTTGGGTCAGTTAGACCAACTGGCTTTAATGGCCCGTAGAGCAATGTATCCTTCCCTCGGGAGGCTAATACTTCAACTGGCATACAGCCTTCAAAATGTACCTGTTTTTCAAATTCTTTTATTGGGGCCCTTTCCGCATGAATCAGTGCATCATAGAATTTTTCGTATTCATCTTGATCCATGGGACAGTTTAAATAAGCTTCCTCACCCTTACCATAACGCGAAGCTCGGAAAACCTTTGTCATATCAAGGGACTCCAGGGTCACAATGGGAGCGGCTGCGTCATAAAAATATAGATACTGTTCACCTGTAACTTTAGCTATTTCATGAGATAAAGATTCGGAGGTAAGGGGACCTGAGGCCACAATTACTATTCCCTTTTCAGGTATCTTTGTTACTTCTTCCCTGTGTATATCTATCAAGGGATGATCTTCCAGTGTCTCTGTAATATATCGAGAAAAACCTTCCCGGTCAACTGCCAGTGCCCCACCAGCCGGAACCTTGTGATTATCTGCGGCTGAGATAATTAAAGAGTCAAGCTGCCTCATTTCCTCTTTTAGTAAACCTACTGCATTTTCTATGGCAGCAGCCCTTAAGGAATTACTACAAACCAGTTCTGAAAAATAGGCTGTATGGTGGGCCGGAGGGTATTTCTGCGGTCGCATCTCGTAGAGGTCCACATGTATACCCCTACGAGCTAATTGCCATGCAGCCTCCGAACCAGCCAATCCCGCACCAATAACTGTAACCCTGTGCTCTGTCATGTAGAATAGTCCTCCTGTTGATTGATAGGGGATAAGAAAATGAGAAGAATACTGTTTATCAGCCCTTCTCACTCTTAAACCTTTTACTTCTTATTGTTTTTCACTGTCTTCTTTTTATTTCCGTTTATATTGGATGCAGCCTTTTCTCCTTTACTGGGACAATGTTCATTTACACATTGCAAAACCTTTTCTTTGCCCCGGGATTTTTTCTCCACCATCATTTCACCACATTGGGTGCATTTTTCCTTGGTCGGCATATCCCATGTTACAAATTCGCATTCCGGGTATCTGCTGCATCCATAAAATTTGCGTCCTTTCTTGCTTCGTCTTAATACCATTTCACCCTCACACTTAGGGCAGCCAACACCGGTTGGTTCTAAGAGGGGTTTTGTATTTCGACAGTCCGGAAACCCTGGGCAAGCAAGAAATTTACCGTATCGCCCAAGTTTAATAACCATATTTCTACCGCATTGTTCGCAAATTTCCTCCGAAACCTCATCTGCCACTTGCACTTTACCAATTGCTTCTTCAGCTGTTTCCAGGGTTTGGGAAAAGGGTTCATAAAAATCCCTTAGAACACCCGCCCACTGTTGTTCCCCCTCAGCAATCTGATCAAGTTTTTTCTCCATATCCGCCGTGAATTCTACATTAATAATCTCTGGAAAATGGTTTTTCAATAAATCAACAACAATGACGCCCAATTCGGTGGGATAAAACTGTTTGTTTTCTCTTACAACGTAGCCGCGTCTTTGAATGGTCTCAACGATAGGTGCATAGGTACTTGGACGTCCAATGCCTTTCTCTTCCAACACCTTTACCAGAGTAGCGTCCGTATAGCGTGGGGGAGGTTGTGTAAAATGTTGCTTAGGCGTTAAGTCTTTGGCCTGCACCTTATCCCCCTTAGCTAATTCAGGCAAAACACTCTCTTCTTCTTTATGGCCATCATCGTTACCCTCTATGTAAACTTGCATAAATCCTGGAAATTTAATAATCGATCCTGTGGCCCGGAATAGGTAATCCCCTGCACTTATATCCATGGACGTGGTGTCAATAACCGCCGATGCCATTTGACTGGCCAAAAATCGAGACCATATTAATTTATAAAGTTTGAATTGATCATTGGTTAAGTATTGTTTAATACTATCTGGGTCACGGTTAACGGATGTGGGTCGAATGGCCTCGTGGGCATCCTGCACTTTTCCTTTGGCTACAACCTGTCTTGGTTGCTTTGGTACATAGGCTGGGCCAAACCGCTCCATAATAAAACTTCGGGTTTCTTCAATAGCGGTTTCAGATACTCTAGTGGAGTCGGTACGTATATAAGTCACTAAACCTACGGGTCCTTCTTTGCCCAAATCGATACCTTCATAAAGCTGTTGTGCCACAACCATGGTCTTACGGGACGTAAAATTAAGCTTTCTCGAAGCTTCCTGCTGCAAGGAACTGGTGGTAAAGGGAGGTGCTGGGTTACGCAATCTCTCTTTTCTGGTTACGTTTGAAACAACGTATGCTGCTCCCTTTAATTCTGCTAGGATTTTATCCATAGTCTCTTGATTTGGTATTACTATTTTTTTATTCTTGTGTTTATGCAGTTTAGCCTCAAAGGGAGACTTTGCTGATTTTAAGAATTTTCCCGTCAGAGTCCAGTATTCCTCTGGAATAAACGCCTGTATTTCTTCTTCCCGATCACAAATTAGGCGTACAGCCACTGACTGAACTCGACCTGCAGATAGCCCTTTTTTAACCTTTCGCCACAAGAGAGGGCTTAAATTATAACCCACCAGCCTGTCTAATATTCTTCTTGCCTGCTGTGCATTAACCCTATCCACGTCAATGCGCCGTGGTTGCTTAACAGCAGCTTGGATGGCATTTTTAGTAATTTCATTAAATTCAATGCGACAAGGGGTTTCTTCATCTATCTCCAACAATTTGGTTAAATGCCAGGCAATTGCCTCACCTTCACGGTCCGGGTCAGATGCCAGCAGAACATGATCAACTTTCTTAACGGCAGAACGGAGTTCTTTAAGGATGTCCCCTTTCCCGCGAATTGTTATGTATTTTGGAGAAAATGCATTTTCAACATCAACACCAAACTGGCTTTTGGGTAAATCTCTCACATGTCCCATGGAAGCTTTTACTGTATAGTTTTTGCCTAAATATTTGCCAATGCTTTTTGCTTTAGCAGGTGATTCAACAATTACTAATGTTTTACTCAAATTGGTACACCTCGTTTAGAAAAGCCTTTTCAACGCTCCTCTGTAAGGAGCTGATTCTCGTTAACTTTACTGGCCCCTAACTACTTTTACTGTATCAATATTTATTATTATTTAGAACCAATTCCCTATAACCCAGCATTAATATACATTTTTCCAGGAAGGGATCTGATTAAACCTTCTATTTCTAATATCGTTAAAGCTGCTGCAACCTCTTCTGGCAACAACTTACTTAAATTAATAACTTGCTCCATCGTTTGAGGGATTTCCGATAATACTGCTAAAACCTTTTTTTCATTGACTTCCAAGGTTACCTTCTTCGATTTTTTTTGTTGACTTTTAATATCCTTTGTCTCTATCCCTAGTTCTTTCAAAATGTCTAAAGCTCCCGTAACCAAGCTAGCCCCTTGCTTTATTAACTTATTGGTTCCGGCACTTTTGGGGTTGTTAATATTACCAGGAACTGCCATAACTTCCCTTCCCTGCTCCAAAGCAAAGTCTGCCGTTATTAAAGCACCACTTTTTTCAGCTGCCTCTATCACCACAACTGCACTGCTTAATCCGCTGATAATCCGGTTTCGACTAGGAAAGTGCCATGGCTCAGGCATGGTACCCGGCGGAAATTCTGTAATAATGGCACCCTTTTCAATAATTTGTTTCATTAATTTCTCATTTTCTCTAGGATACACAATATCTGGCCCGCATCCCAGCACAGCCATTGTCATGCCATTATTCATCAATGCCGCTCGGTGGGAAGCACTGTCTATCCCCCGGGCCATACCGCTGATAATTTCTATACCTCCCCTAGCCAGTTCTCCTGCCAGGGTTTCGGTGACCACTAGGCCATAGGGAGAAGGTTTTCTGGATCCAATAATTGCTATTCCTATACAATCATCCTGTGGCAAATGACCCCTGACAAAAATGGCCGGCGGCGGATCATGGATACATTTTAGTAAATATGGATAGGTTTCATCATCAATTGTAAGAACTTTACAACTGATTTTTTCAAGATATTTTTCCAAGTTATCAAACTGAATGTTCTTTCTGCGTTGTACTAGTTTCCTAGCACCCTGGACCCCGACACAGGGAACCCCTTGTAAATCATTCTCAGACGCTTGCCAAGCCTCTACGGGAGATCCAAAATGGTGAATGATATCCCATACGCGTCGACCACTGCCTGGCAGAAGAATCTGCCACCCTATCCATCCTAAACGATTATCCAAATTACCCACCCCGGTTACTGGATTTCTACCACTTTCGGGATTGTAATTGGATTTTCCTTCCATACAATCTTTTTTTTCTAAAATTTATGAGATCAACCTTAAAATATGGCCTATGTCCTGATGCTTTCGCAAAAGATCTTGGTGTAAGTCCCCAAAAAATTTAAGCCTATTTCCCATTGTATAAATATTAAATTCACTTGGCTTTAAATGCAGTTTTTCAATTTCCTCCCACATCACTGGTGTTGATATGGGTGCACCAGCAATAGGTCGCAAACTATAGGTCCATGCCATGCTTTTACCTCTGGTATTCTGTAGGTAATCAACGTAGATTTTTCTTTTATCCCTTTTAGCTAAGGACCTCTCAATGGTTGCTTTCTCAGAGAAAGCATCTGCTACTGTTTGTGCAATTAAACCCATTGCCTTGGTTACCTGTTGAAAGGTATATACCGGCCTAAGAGGAATAAAAATATGAATACCAGTCGCCCCAGAGGTTTTCGGGTAACCAACCAGCTTTAAGTGGTCTAACGCATTTTTGATCACCAATGCCACTTCTAATACATCTCGAAACTTTGCCTCTTCTCCCGGGTCTAAATCAATAATAGCAATATCTGGATATTCTATATGACTTTGTTTGCATAACCATGCATGTATTTCTATACATCCCTGATTGGCTAACCACACCAAGGTAGCAGCATCTTCACAAATTATATAATTCACTGTCTTATCTGAATGTCGTATGGACTCTGTCTTTATCCATTCCGGAGCATAATTGGGACATTCTTTCTGATAGAAAAATCCCCCTTCAATACCATCTGGATAACGTTTCATTACCAAGGGGCGCTCTTTTATATAAGGAAGTAAATAAGGCGCAACGTCCGTATAATACTTTACTAGGTGTGCTTTGGTCAAGCCCTCGGGCCACATTAACTTATTTAAATTAGTAAGTTTTATATTTTTCCCCTCTATTCTTGTCTCTGTTGTTGATATAGTGCTCACCTTTACGCCTCCCTTCACTTTTTATATTTTGTCCCCATCTTTAAAAAAATTATAGCCCGGCAAAGATGCCGGGCTATAAAAAGAATTTTATGTTAAGTAGAAGAAATATAGATAAGTAGAAGAAATGATGATGGATACTATCATTAAGGGAAAGGCCACTTTCATAAAGCCAAGGAAAGTAAATTTCATTCCTTGTTTCTCGGCCATTCCAACCACCACCACGTTAGCAGAAGCACCAATAATTGTTCCATTGCCGCCCAGACAGGCCCCTAGGGCCAAAGACCACCAGAGGGGGTCAAGGTTAGTCATACCGCCTAAACGTCCCATATCTTGAATCAACGGAATCATGGTAGCCACAAAGGGGATATTATCCACAAAGGCTGAGGCTATGGCAGACAGCCAAAGGATTAACATACCTGTGGTAAGCAATTCCCCACCGGTTATTTCCAATGCCTTTGCGGCAATCCATTCAATGACACCAACCTCTTCCAGACCGCCAACCAGAATGAACAATCCAGCAAAGAAGAAGATGACAGGCCATTCCACAGCCTCCAAGGCATGTTCTGGTTCCTCACCAGTTAATAGCAACAGCAGGGCTGCACCAGCCAGCGCAATGGTAGCCGATTCTAGATGCGCATACTGGTGCAGTAGGAATCCGCCAATGGTTAATGCCAGAACAAACAAAGCCTTTTTAAGAAGTTTAGCATCCTTAATTTCATCATTTTCATTCATGGCTAAAATGTTTTGCTTTAACTCTTCCCGAACCACAAATTCCTTACGGTAAATCCATTTCAAAAGATAAATGGTAACAACCATAATAACTATTACTACAGGTGCTAGATTAACCACAAAATCCATAAAACCAAGACCAACGGCAGAACCAATCATAATATTTGGCGGGTCGCCAATCAGAGTAGCTGTACCCCCAATATTAGAAGATAAAACTTCTGATATTAAGATTGGCATAGGGTTAATTTCCAAGGCTCTGGCAATGGAGAAAGTAACGGGAACAATCAAAAGCACGGTAGTAACATTGTCCAATAGGGCTGATAAAACGGCAGTAATTACAGACAAGGCTACTAATATGGCTAAGGGTTCACCTTTACTTTGTTTGGCCGCCTTCACGGCAAGATACTCAAAAACACCTGAGCGCCTAGTAATACCCACAATAATCATCATCCCCACCAAAAGACCAATGGTGTTGAAGTCAATGGCTTCAACGGCCCTCTCCTGATGTAAGACGCCAGCAATGATTAAGATCATCGCGCCAAACAACGCAACGACCGTCCGATGAATCTTTTCAGAAATAATAATTGCGTAAGCAACGAGAAAGACGGTCGTAGCAAAAATGACTTGACTGTTTCCTTCCATAATATATCCCCTCTCCTAGTATTTGGTGTGACCATCAGTCCCTTATACACTGCCATGAATATTATAATCCTATCAATATCCCTTTACAAGAATGTTGTCGAAATATTTATTTTAATTTAGATACCCTGGTTTTGCAAACCAGGGTATCTAAATTAAATCAGCTTAGCACCGCAGGAATACCAATTAAAGGCCAGAAAGTTAAGGAGAGGATGGCTACCATTGCCAGAATCGCTAAACTTGCTGGAATTCCCGTCACAAAAAACTCTCCTGTGGTAAATTGTTTTGATTCATAGGCGATAGCATTGGGAGCTGCTCCTATTAATAAAAGGAAGGGCATCCCCGACATAGCTACCGAGGCATACAATACCACTTCAGGATTTACGCCCAAATATTTAGCAATAACAAGAGCAACTGGTAAACAGATAGAAATGGCCGCTACGTTCATGATAAAGTTGGTTAGTATCAATACCAAGAATGATATACCTAATAAGAAAACTAACCAGGGCGCATCTTTGATAAAGGAAAGCCAGCTTACCGCCATCCACTCCGCAGCACCAGTTTGCCATAGAGCAAAACCAATACTCATTGCGCCAGAGAACAGTAATACAATATTCCAGGGAATGGATTTCTCCAGTTCTTTAACAGTGAGTATGTTTGTTATGAAGAATACCAGCCCCGCTGCCAACAACGGAATGGAACGATCCATACTTTTTAAGGCAGGAATGTACTGTTTAAAGATAAGGGTACAAAGAGCAATACCTACTACAGCTAATACAAAGATTTCCTGTTTAGTAATTGGACCTAACTTATCTAATTCTACTTGAGCTCGCTGCCGTAGCCCCTGTACTTTTAACTTTTCTGGCTTATAGATTGTAATCATTAAAAAGAAAACAAGGAAAACAGTAATCCAGCCAAAGGGTGCTAGGGCAGCAGAAAATTCAAGAAAACCAATATCTTGGCCCGTAAATTCTTTGAAAAAACCTACTGCCGCAGGGTTACGGGCACCGCCCATCATGGTACAGATACTACCAGCACCAGCTGAGAAAGCCATTCCCATAAACAATGCTTTTCCAAATTTACTTGGTTTAGTAGGATCTCCTCCGTATAGTGCAAGTATTGACATCATAATTGGGAACATGGCACCAGCCACAGCAGTGTGTGCCATAACGTGTGTTAAAAGTGCCGTAAGTACAAATACTCCCAGTAAAATCTTTCTTGTATCTTCTCCAACTAAAACAAGCATTTTATAAGCGACTCTTTTGGTGATTCCACATTGGGTAAAAGCAATACCCACAAGTAGGGAGCCTAAAATAAACATTACAGTGGGATCCATAAAATCCCTAAATGCATCCTTTGCTTCACGGATACCAAAAACTGGCTGTAATACACCAATAGCAATACTTGTTACTCCAATGGGTATTACTTCAAAAACCCAAAAGATACCTGCCAGTAGGAAAAGTCCAATACCAGCTTTACCAGATTGTGTTAATTCAAAGGATTTCCCCATAGGGTCAATGGCCGGAGCTACCTGGGGCATAAAATAAAATAAAAGCAATACTGCAAAGCCAAGAAATATAAAAAAGTATCTTTTTGTCTCTTTACTCATCCAAATCACCTCTCGTTTAAATTAAGGTGCTTAATAATTTTTAACTTTCAGCATTTTGATCATAAACTGGTTACCAAGGTGCTAATTAGTAGTGGTGCTTATGGTGCAACGAATATTTGCTGACGATAGGAAAAAATGTACTTAACCCCCTTTCTTAGAAAATAAAAACCAACGTTATATTGGATATTTCTATGGAAATAACCAATATAACGTTGGTTTACTTTATACCTAGCCTTAGAGGCTCTGTATCACGCCTACCAACATTCCAATTTTCGACTCGCTGTATGCCTTAAAGCAATTAGCCAGTCAGTTTTGTTTTAACTTTTTCTCAAAATCTTGATTAAGAATAAAAACTTCTATTTGTTCTCCTGTCCGAATACTTATATCTCCATGGCTGCTCATCACCCGACAATTAGTAATATCTGTAATAATTTTTTCTATTTTATCTAAGTAAGATTCTCTTAGCTCCATTCTCAATTGTTTTACCAGGGCACGTCCCTTCTTACTAGTGCTGACGTGTTTTTCCTCTTTGGTCAATACTCCCTTTGAGCGAACTACAACCATATCACGACAAATCATCGCCCTTGTTATCTCCGGTCCCCGGCCAACCAACTCCCTTTGAAATTTTATAAAGGCCTCACAGATTTGTTTTTCTAATAATTGCAGATTCATGACCCTCCCCCTTTATAAGCAGTTCATAAACTATTTTAAAGGTGCTTAAATAACTGTTTTTTTAATGTAGGCTTGTTACTTTTGACACAATCCATATCAAATAAATGATACCAATACTTATTTCAAAGACAGTTGAATTAAAGAATTCTTAAAACTACCAAGTTGTTATCAAACTTTAAATAACTTCGAATTTATCTTCTTACCACCATATCCTATCATTTTTATAGCTTGGCGCTATCATTGACAAATTATTACGTCTTGTGATGACAACTCTTTGTGTCTTTAAGTTACAAATTTAAAATAATTCTGTACACCCCTGTTATTTGCTTTGTTCTACCTTTTATTTTTATTTTCTTTTATTTCCTTCTCCTAAGTAGTATTTTCTTAGATTTAAACTTTTCATCAGAAAAAAACACCGATTCTTTAATCTCATGATAATAATCGGTGGTTAATTATGCTTTGCTTTATTTTTCACAATTCCTCGCCATGTGGTTTGTAAACACCCCTAATGGCACCCGAAAGCCTCCTCGAGCCATCAGATTATAAATGACTATGTCAAATAAAAGAAGTACAGATATACGGTCGATATAATAATTGATACAAGCATCAGAGGAAAGGCAACTTTCATAAAACCAATGAAGGTCCACTTTAAACCTCGTTTTTCCGCCATTCCTGCCACTACTACGTTTGCAGATGCACCAATAATAGTACCATTGCCACCTAGACAGGCACCCAGAGATAAAGACCACCAGAGGGGATTAAGGTCGGTGATACCACCTAATCTCCCCATATCTTGAATTAACGGAATCATGGTGGCCACAAAGGGAATATTATCCACAAAGGCTGAGGCAATGGCTGAAAGCCATAGGATCAGCAAACCCGTAGAAAGCATTTCTCCCCCGGTCAGTTTTAAGGCCTCCTTAGCAATCCACTCAATGACCCCTACTTCTTCAAGGGCGCCAACCAAAATGAATAGTCCGGCAAAGAAGAAAATTACTGGCCACTCTACGGCTGCCAAGGCATGTTCTGGTTCATCTCCAGTAATCAGCAACAGTAACGCCGCTCCACCCAGAGCAATTGTTGCCGATTCTAAGTGTACATATTGGTGCAATAAAAACCCGCCTATGGTTAATGCAATCACAAATAATGATTTCTTTAATAAAACAACATCCTTTATCTCATCCAAGGGATTCAATGCCATAATGTTTTGCTTTAATTCTTCGCGAACTACCAGTTGTTTTTTATAAAGCATCTTTAAAAGAAACACCGTAACAGCCATAATAACTATAATTACCGGGGCTAGATTAAATACAAAATCCATAAACCCAAGGCCCGTTGCAGAACCAATCATAATATTTGGTGGGTCACCTATGAGGGTTGCTGTACCACCTATATTGGATGATAAAACCTCTGAGATTAAAATAGGAGATGGATTTATTTCCAAAGACTTTGCAATGGAAAAGGTCACTGGAACAATTAGTAACACAGTTGTTACATTATCCAGTAAAGCTGACAACAATGCAGTAATTAATGACAATGATATGAGTATAGCTAAGGGTTCCCCTTTACTGCTCTTGGCCGCCTTTACCGCTAGATATTCAAAAACCCCTGAATTTCTAGCAATACCCACGATTATCATCATGCCGACCAAGAGGCCTATGGTATTAAAATCAATTGCCTCTATGGCCTTCTCTTGTTGAAGAACCCCCCCAACGATAACAATCATCGCACCCAAAAGTGCTATCACTGCCCTGTGAATCTTTTCGGAAATGATAATGGCATAGGTTAGTAAAAATACTGCTGTGGCAAAAATCACCTGGCTGTTTCCTTCCACAGTTATCCCCCTCAATTTGATTAATTTAGATGCCATTTTTATGTTGACACACCTGAAATTATACTCCAGGTGTGCCAACAGTCAACGAAATCTTCTTGTAGTTTAGGGGTTGCTGCCAACTTTAATGTATCAAGGCTGACATCCCTATTAACGGCCAGTAGGTAAAGGTCATTAGTACTAATATGCAAAGAAGCATAGCGCTGGCCGGAATTCCTGTCTTGAAGAATTCTCCTGTTGTAAACTGTTTAGATTCATAGGCCATTGCGTTGGGGGCTGCACCAATCAACAGCAGGAAGGGCATACCAGCCATTGCGGTGGCTCCATAGAGAATAAGTTCAGGGTTTACACCTAGATATTGAGCAATAACCAAAGCAACCGGTAAGGTGATCGCAATGGCTGCAACGTTCATGATAAAGTTGGTCATAATCATAACTAAGAAACAAATGCCCAGTACAAATACTAACCAGTGAGCATCTACCAGCATGGCTAACCATTTAACGGCAATCCACTGGGCGGCGCCAGTCTTCCAGAGGCAGAAGCCAATACTCATGGCCCCGGAGAAGAGCAATACAATGTTCCAAGGGATCTTCTTTTCTAAATCTTCGACGGTTAAAATATTGGACAAAAAGAACAATAAGCCAGCCAGTAGCAAAGGAACAGAACGATCCATTGGCTTTAATGCAGGAATAATAGCCTGGAGAACCAACATGGCCAATGCGCAGAATACAACAATCCCTACAAAGATTTCTTGCTTGTTGACAGGACCTAATTTTGCATATTCAATCCTTGCTTTTTCCCTAAGTCCCGGAATCTTTGTTTTTTCTGGTTTATAAATAATCAGTAATAATGCCCATAGCAAAAATACAGTCAGCCAGCCAAAGGGAGCCAGATGTGCAGAAAATTCAAGGAAAGATACCTCTGCTCCAGTAAACTCTGTGTAAAAACCCACTGCCGCAGGATTGCGGGCCCCGCCAAGTAAGGTACAAATACTTCCTGCACCAGCAGTGTAGGCCATGCCAATGAATAGTGCCTTACCAAAATTAGTGGGTTTGCCGTCTGGATTTTCGCCGTATAATGCTAAAATGGTAACCAATATTGGGAACATCGTAGCAGCTACCGCGGTGTGAGCCATAATATGAGTTAACAAAGCCGTAATGACAAAAACTCCTAGTAGAATTTTTCTTGTATCCTCACCCACAACATCCAGCATTTTATAAGCAAGACGCTTGGTGATACCAGCCTTAGTAAAGGCTAAGCCAATTAATAATGATCCTAAAATAAACATTACAGTGGGATCCATAAAATCCCTAAAGGCCTCTTTTGCTGGCCGGATAAGAAACAAGGCCTGAACAACACCGATGGCAATACTTGTTACACCAATGGGAGTAACCTCAAAGACCCACCAAATACCCGCCAGCAAGAAAAGACCAATGGCAGCTTTACCTTCCTGGGATAAATCAAAGGCTTTTCCGGAAGGGTCAATGGCTGGACTAAATTGCGGCGCAAAATAAAACCCTAAGAAAAGTGCAACACCTAAAAGAATAAATGCTATTCGCTTTATGTTTTCGCTCATTACATACACCCCTTTTAACATTTTTCCGTACCAGGTGCTTTTATGAAATAGGTCCTAAACCACCCACTTATTAATCGTCGTCTTTTTTTATCATCCCCTTTCACTGAAATAAAAAATAAAGACCAGCGTTCAACAAGCAAATAAATTGCCCATTGATACCGCTGGTCTGTTATCACAAAGATCACTTTGTGAAATACCCACCAACTACAAGGTCAGCTGACAATTAAACCCTTTAAAAAGAATTTAACCACCAGTTGTTTTTAATTGTTTTTCCAAATCAATATCTAAAATAAATACCTCAATACATTCACCAGTTCGAATACTGATATCCCCATGACTGCTTTTTACGTTGCATTGGGCGATAACTGCAATTATTTTCTCAATCTGTTCCACATAAGTGTCCCTAAGTTCCATCCGCAATTGTTTTACCAAAGCACGGCCTTTGCGACTGCCGCTTACATGCTTCTCTTCTTTGGTCAGAACTCCGCTGGATCTGATGATAATCATATCCCGGCAAATCATTGCCTTGGTATATTCCGGACCTCGACCAACCAGAGATCTTTGGAACTTAATGTATTCATCGCAGATTTTCTTTTCTAACATGGACTGTGACATTTACCAGCCCCCTAACGGAATGACAAACTCGTTAGAATATTTGTCATTTCTTTCTTAATTTGTGTTTTAAATTTAATAAAAGACAGAATTAATGTACAGGGTGATTTTAAGTTGTTTTTTGTGCTTTTCGTCACTAGTTCTTTATCAATTAAACCACTGCTTACATTCTCTTTAGATTAAAATTTTTGTCATTACACTTACGGCCTAGGCCAATATAAAAACTCCTGCTTAAAAACAGGAGTTTTCATTTCTCGATTATTATATTGCACTGGTTGCCATTGCTTTATCAAAGAAGAATAACCGCTCTTTTTTTCTATTTACTTCCATTTCACCATCACGGCACCTGAAATGTTCACAGCGGGTAGGAATAACTGAAATATCCGTTACGATCATATAATCAATTTCCTTAGGAGACTGGCGTTTTACTTCTGCTTCAACCAACTTAATGTTTTCCTGAATAATGGTACTAAGATTCATTCGTATTTGGCAATTCTCCTTGTGTATACAGACGCCACATTTAGAAGCTCCCACCATAATTCTTCCCCCCTTACTCTTTAAGTATGACCATAAAATGAAAAGGCCAGCACAATGTACGGATAATATTCCGTCTACATGCGCTGGCCTACCCCATGCCAAGTTACTCTTCGCATTTTGTCTGCCATCTATTTATCTTAGCAATTTATTAAAACTAAGTGACATAAGCTTTGTCTTAAAATAACGGTTTAGTGAATTTTTGTACAGTCTCATATAGTAGAACTACTAAAGTTTATCATTACCATAAACCCTTATTCTTTTGATTTCTTTAATTTACTAAAAAAAGAAAAAAAGCGATTCATCAATCGCTTTTTTTGTCCATCATTGAATAAATAATTTTCACAAAGTTTATCGGTAAGCTTAATGTTTTATTCTTGTATCAATAAACCTAACATTATCTTCAAATCGGAAAGTAACTTTCCGAGCCAAGTTAAAGCTCCAAAATAACCAATTTTTGGTTATACCGCTTGAGCTGCTATGTTGCCTGAATGCCTAATCACTCGGAAAGCGTTATCACTGCTGTATACTCCAATAAAAAGCTAGATTTTAGGGTGCAGTTAATAAGACCCATCTTTTTTGGATCAGTGATATCATATTTGATTAATTCGATTAGTCTCGAGTTTGTTTAACCTGAACTTACGGCAACCCATGCCTGTATGCAAAGGAATTCTTGTAATTTTTCCTTAGCATTCTTCAATGCCTTTTGCAGCCAGGGATTAGGGGCTAACTTTATATGGCGGTAACGGTTGTTGCCTACAATGTTCCCAGGTACATTCAGTATTTTACGGCGGATAGTGGGCACTTCAGCACGGCTGTCTTTGCCATCCAATAAGGCCAAGCGAAACCAGTTGAGAAGGTTATACGATAATACTTTGAGCCACATAAAGGCTTTGTTTCGATCCATCTCTGCTTGGCTCATTTTTTCAAAGCCTAAGCCAACCTTGAGTTCATCAATTTTGTTTTCGATATTGCAACGCTTATTGTATTCGTGCCATACCTCCTCTGGGTTGTGCTCGTCACTAGAAGTAATTATCACCTGGTAGTCGAATGTCTTCAGGTCAAAGTTAAGTTGATCGCCGCATGCCTTAGGTTCTTGAGTTTCACGGATAAATACAAACCTGCGGGCTTTGGACCATTTAGGTAATGGAATGGTGATTTCTGCTGCAGCATAATGGTTGCTCAAAGACTGCCACTGGTTCTGGTCATCAAGGTATTTAATGACCTTTCTCATATTACTGGTGAGTTTAGCCTTACAAATATACTCGATGCCCTGTTCTTCCAGGTAGGCAAAGTTATCCTCATCAAAGAAACCTTTATCTATGCGGATACCTTTTACGAGGATATTCTGGGCAGCTAAGATCTCTAATGTCTCTTTAAGGAATTCCATAAATTGGCCATTGCTGGCGACGTTCCCACTATATAACCCGGCATTGACTAGTTCGCAAGTTCCAGAGATAAATGCTACCTTTACCTTGTAGGAAGGCCTCCCGTGGTACCGAGGATTGTAACCGACTTTTGATCCTTCCTGTTTCCCAAAAACAGTGAGGACACTGTCATCAATATCTAGCCAGACTTCACGGGGCTGATCGGATTTGGCCTTTAAGGACAGCATTTCCTGATTCACCAGAGGCAATTGGTTTAATGCCTCCTGCTCACAGATAAGAGATAGAAAGTTCCGCAAAGTGCTTTCGTCAGGCACTTGTGTTACTTCTTTAATTTTCTGGTATCCAGGGTCAGTTTGCAGAGCATTCATATGAGAAAACCGTAATAATCCCAAGGAAAGGGCATCAATGATTGTATCTAACAACCCTGTATCAGAGTATTTACAGTTATGATGTCGCTTAAGGGAAACCCCTTTAAGCATACCCTTGAAATCAATGGCTTGCTTAAACGCCTCTAGTATGCCAAAATTTCCATAAGCAGTTACAGAAGTATTGTCAAAGCTAATCGGAAGATCACTTTTGCTAGTCAGGCGTTGAAGAGAATGTAATTTCTTCTGATATTTACGTTCCAAATCACGTCGTTGTTGACGGGTCAAAGTTTCAAGTTGATTTGTGGTAATAAATTGTGATACCATCATTTCAGAGGGTCACCATCCTTTTGGAATGTTTTGTTTGGACGCTAAACAATTCCGTAGAAGGGGCGGTGTACCCTCTTTTTCTGTCAAATTTTTTACAACAAAAAATGGTTATTAGACCTTGATGTTATTGGGTTTTTAAACTTTACTTTCCGTATCTAAGATTATATAATAAAGTTTTTATATGCTACTGTAACAAAATATTAGATTTTCTCCCTAGTGTCCTAGTTTTTTAATTAGGCTTGGGCAGTCCTTTCGTGGCTACTATAGCCGACATTTCGAACAAATGAACTTGCCTCATCCAGAGCCTTACCGGAAGTTGCAAATACCTCATCGTCTTCCATAAATATATTGTCTTTACCAATATGTTCGACGATATGCATTTTATCCAGCATTTTAAGAATCTTCGGTGTAACACCAGACAAGATAACCCTTTTGTCGTCACCCTGAGCCCGGTTGATAAAGGCTTCTATCACCTCTAGGGCAGTTATGTCAATAACAGAGATACCCTTAAAGCGAATCATAAATACCTTTGAATCCGAGTAGCCTTCCGATAGTTTTCTCTCTAAATCTGCTGATGAACCAAAATAAAGGTTTCCTTCCAATTGGAAGATGGAAATAGAGGGATTCTGACCATTAATTGCCTGCTCAACAAAACGTCCATCATTGGCGCGAACTGGTGCCAGGGTCTTAACATTAGCAACACCAGAATCTTTCAGGTAAAGGATTAACGAAAGTGCTACACCAGCATAAATAGCTTGTTCCAGTTCTGGAGCAAGGATAGTGGTGAACATGGTAACAAGTAATACAACTGCATCATTTCGGTTGGTTTTTAGAACTTTGGCCACAGCCTTTTTATCAATCATGGAGTAGGCCACAACCATGATCACCCCAGCCAAACTGGCGTTAGGAATATACCTGGCATAGGGAGCAAAGAAAATCAGAACCAGCAAAATTATAAAACCTACCAAGACACCCGACAGCCGTGTCCTACCACCGTTTTGGAAGGTGATAGCAGAACGAGTAAAGGATCCAGAACCAGCAATACTGCTAAAGAAAGCACCGCCCATGTTTGCAATACCCTGACCTATAAATTCTTGGTTAGGATCAATTTTTTGCAGAGTTTTTGAGGCAATGGCCTTGGAGATAGACACAGCTTCTACAAGACCGATAATGGCAATAACCAACGCTCCTGCACCCAGATCAGCTGCTGCAGACAAACTAAAATTCGGCATACTTAGGGGTGGTATGGCCTGGGGAATTTTACCCACTACCTTAATACCATACTGCTCTAAACCTAATGTCATTACTAAGATAACAGAAAAAACAACACCGAGCAAAGCACCGGGAAGGTTTTTGTTAATTTTTTTACAAATTAATATTACCGCAATGGTGAAAATACCCACACCAAATGCAACATAATTCATTTTGTCAAGGTTCTGGAAACAAGCCATTACTTTATCAATACTGGATAGGTGACCTTTGGGTAACTTGATGCCCAATAGGTTGTTTAATTGCCCCATTGCAATAATAATACCCGCACCTGCCGTAAAACCTACAATTACTGCGTGCGATACATAGTTTACCAGTGAACCAAGCCTCAAGGTACCCATGGCAAATTGTATGGCGCCAACCAAGAAGGTAAGTAAAAACAGATTACCAAAGAAATTATCACTTCCTAAAAATGATGCCATGTAAGCAGCAATTAACAATGAGATTGCGTTAGTCGGTCCTGTGGCTAACTGGTTCGAACTACCAAAGGAAGAAGCTAAAATCGTTAATACAATTCCAGAGTAAAGTCCGTATGCAGGGTGTACACCTGCTATCATGGCATAGGCCATGGTTTGAGGCAAGGCAACTACAGCTACAGTGAGTGCTGCTATAAAGTCAAATCGAAAATCCTTTTTATCATAGTTTCTTAGGGTGTCTAAAATCGGTACGTACTTTAAAATGTTCATAGTACATGCCCCCAACAATAAAATTTCGATGTGGTAAGGTGCTATAACAAGATGCAGTTGATAATTAAAATCTATTTGTGAAATCTAGTACTTCACAGATCATAACTTAAAGGTACTTATTCAATTTTAGCTAGTTAGCTGATTTCTTTTGATATAAGCATCGACTAAGTAATACATCTCACTTATTAGAGAGTCTACCGAAAGGAAGCCCACGGGATTCTCTTCCTTACAAACAACCAGAACATTGGAACCGCTTTGGTTAAACCTTTGTGCAGCACTCATTAACGTATCATCTACTTTAACACTAACCTCTTTTAAAGACTTTACCCAAGGATGTATCGGTGATCTCATCTCCTCCTTAAAACGTTGTGTAAATAATCCCTCCCAAAGTAAAGGTTTAATCATAAAACCAGAAACATTCCATCCCCCAAAATATTTATCCGTTGGGAGTGTCTTTGGACCTACAGCCCTTATTACGTCCTGAAAGGTTAAAAGTCCTACTGGTTTTTGACCAGCACCTATAACTAACAAACTGGCAATACCATTTAGTGAAAGACTTTGCTCCATTACATTTACTGCTGTTGCCAAACTATCTTGTACTCGAATGATAAATTTTTCATCAATCGGTGTCATTAAATCTTTAATTCGCTTTTCCTTCACGCTCCTTCCTCCTTTTTTAATAGCTGATTAAATACTTGCTCTTTGTAGAATACATATCATTTTTATCTATCCTTCTTAGCCTATTGGCATGAAGGATATTTTTACAGTTCTCAAGGACCTTATAACGAAGCCATCCCGGTTCAATAATATCCACTTCACTTCCCCACATGGTTAAAAGACCAATCATTTCCCGGCCTCTTTTGGTATAGATTTGTAACATAAACGTACCATCTTTGAGTTTTTGTTTTGAACTAATGTCTCCAGCCAGCAATTGACAGACATTGCTAAGTACCTTGGCAGATACTTTAATCTTTATATCCTCCCAAGACCCTTCAACGGTTTTGGACACGACCATAGTCTGGCGACTGGCGCACACTGCATCTTCACTGTCAAAAAAGCATATTGGGATATCAAAGGGAATAATAATTCCAACCCGACTCATCCATGTTCGTATTAATATTTCTTTAAGAAAAAACCGTGCGTACTGCATTTCATTTTTTAAAATATCCAGATCCGATAACATATTGATTAATAGAAGTTCCGCCGCAGACTCCCGTTCTTTCTCCCGTATGGTATATCCCCCGGGAAATTCAGAATCATGATGAGTTGTTTTAAGTATTTCGTACCCCAGATTTTGCAGTTCATTCAAATAACGGTAGATCTGTCTTGTACTTACACCACATTTCAGTGCCAAATATTCCAGAGGAGCGCCTCCCCTGTCACTAAAATTTCTTAATTCCTTTAACACAATCTCCAAATTTTGAGAATGATTGTGTTTAGCTTTTCGGGTAGAATTTTTATCCAACAAAACCACCCCGTTACTTGTTAATGATAGAAATACCGAATTATCCTCGCTTCACCGGATGCAAAATCCGTTTCAGCTTCTACTAATATCTGAAGAATTTTCAAGCTTTCTTCCACGTCTATATTTTCTAAAGTTGCTAATATACTGTTGATTTCAAAATTAATAAATTCTTTATCGATCAATTCTCGCAGAACCATACTAATCATTACTGCATTTTGATTTAAATGTGGGTATGTAACACATAGTTTTCCTGCTGTTATTGCTTTATCTAGGATCCCAGTAAATTCATCAGGTAGTATGGAATGTACTTTTGGGGGCAACAAGCTCTTTAACTGAGCTTCCGTTATTTCTTGGGTTTCCATGCAAGATTTGAAATTCATATTTTACCCCTCACTCTAAAAAACATTTGCTTCCACTAACTCACTTACTTCTTTAAAAATTTCAACGGGCCTCACCATTCCAATAATATTTCCATTTTCCTCCACTGGAACCAACTCTAGCCCTTTACTGGTTAGCATGTAGATAGCATCCAATATGGAATCCTCTGCTTGAAGTCGTTCTTTTTCAACTGGCCTCATAATATCTTTTACCTTCTTGCCTGCTTGATTTAAACAAATTCGGGCGAACAGTCCTTCCCAGTGTTGAGGTCCATCACAATACATTTGAAGAGAAGTAATAATATCACGGAAACTAAGAGTCCCAACTAATTGTTTCTTATTATCAAATACAAGTACCGATCGGTGGGCCTGTGATCCAGCCATATGTCCGGAATAGAATGTATTTTTTAAAACAAACATGGCGTCTCGTAAGGTATTCTCTAAAAATACAGTTGCATAATCCTGAATTGGTACCATGATGTCCCTAACCTTTTTTTCGACATTACGGGGCACCAGTTCTCACACCCTTCGCAAGCAAACTAATCATATTATAAAAAATTAATTATTTTGCTTCTCATCTTGCCCCAGGGAATAATACTTCCTAATTACCTCCCGGATAAGCTCACTGGTTTCCATTTCATTATGAACATTACAAGAGTTAAATTTTTCTTGTACCCATTCAATAAACTGAGCACTCGTCATAGGAACCCCCCCATGTGAAAAATAGTAACTTATTTCCCTACCTTTTGCTGTCGCAAAACAGACTTTTGTTTGTTTTCAAGCAATAAATTTAAATCGTTTTACATGGTAAATTTTTTTTGATTAATATCAAACATTTTCTTTTTTAGAATTCTAAAAATATGCTATAATGTGGTTCAAATCTTTACAAAACAAGACAATATTCAGTTGTCTGTTAATTATTTTAAATGCAAACTTCATGCCAATAAAAACCGCATCAAATCACGTTCTTTGAGTATGGAGATTGTTTGTTAACATACACTTATGGTTTTACACAATGATTTATCCATCACAGGTTACTTTCTTTCTAGACAAAAACCTATTTTCGCGCTGGTTTGTGACCAACGTAACAATTCCTTTAGTGCTGTCTGATTTTATACAGGCATAATTTTAATTGTATGATTTTATGCAACGGAACAAGGAGGGATGGATTTGCTGCAAATTTTTAAAAATAAATCCTTTGCCACACAAATAATGGTTCTAGTTTCTGCCATTTTATTAATTCCAATTCTTGTGATGGTGTATGATATTTTTTTCTCTGGTGCTAAGGATGAGATGTTATTAAAAACCAAAGAAGAGCGACTGGGTACTATGGTAAAGGCAACTGTGAGGGATTTAAATAGTTACCTTAATAAGCTTCCCGGCGAAACACTTATCATTAATTCAAAAAGTACACAAATTTTAGCCAACACCTTCAAATTAACGGCAAAATCACTGGCAGACGCCAACCCAGGCGTTCGCATGGGGCTATATATTCCAGAAACCAAGGATTTATATGTTTACGGTTTCCTTCACCAATATCGCCCTATGACTCCAGAGGAAATAAAGGTTCGCGAAAAGCGTGTTTTAAACGAAGCAGCTTCAGGTTTAACTGCCGTATCAGCTACAAAAGAACCTTTATCTCGCATTACTGGTTCACTTGGAGATCAAACCTTTGAATATTTGATGCCTGTAACATATCAAGGAAAACTAATCGCCGTAGCATGGGCAGATGAACGTGTTCATCCGGTTTTTGCCCAAAGCCGACAGTTTAGCCTCATCGCTAGATATCTCACCCTTTTGGGGCTCATCTTTGGCCTAGGAGCCGCCTTGTATGTAATCCATAACTTAGCCACTGAGGTTAGAGTAATTAAAAAGGGGCTTTTGGGTATGGAGGAAGACCTTGATAAGCGGCTTCCGGCTATGCCCGGTGAAATTGGAGAAGTTGTTCAGGCCATCAACAACTTAGCTGATTCATTAAAGGAGAAGAAAAGACTTCAAGAGGAATTAATGCGCTCAGAAAGGCTGGTTGCCCTAGGGCGATTGGTTACTGGCGTAGCTCACGAATTAAGGAACCCTCTGGGAATTGTTAGGGCTACGGTCCAAGTGATGGACGGGGAATATAAAAATCTGGAAGGCATAAAGGATTACACCAAGGTCATTTGTGAGCAAATCGACCGGGGAAATAAAGTAATTCAGGAACTGCTAGATTTCGGGAGACCCAGCAAACCAATCGTAAGCCCTATTGATTTAAATGGATTACTTGAATCCGTTCTCACTTTTACTTACCCTATCCTCAGACAAAATAACATCCAATTAGTAAGGGAGTTTACAAAAGACTTACCTAAAGCCAATATTGATTCAGATCGTATCAAACAAGTATTTGTAAATTTAATTTTAAATGCTATCCAAGCAATGCCGGGTGGCGGCAATCTAACAATTAATACTTTTGCTGAAAAGGACACGATACAGGTTCAATTTACTGATTCTGGTAAAGGTATCTCGCCCAAAGACCTGCCACGAATTTTCGACCCCTTTTACACCACTAAGGATGATGGTGCTGGATTAGGCCTTGCAATTAGCCACCAGATCATCCGTATGCACGGGGGTGCTATTTGGGTGTCAAGCACGTCGCCCACCGGAACTACCTTTAATGTATGCTTGCCCAAATCCAGCCCACAGGAAGGACGTGTTGATATTGAACAAAATTCTAGTTATTGATGATGAAGAGCATATGTGCTGGGCCTTAGAGAAGGGACTCATGCAGGAGGGATATCAGGTTTTTACATCTACCCGAGGGAAGCACGGACTTGATATTATTCGTAAAGAAACTCCCTCACTGGTCATTCTGGATTTAAAAATGCCAGAAATGGACGGGTTAGAGGTACTAGTTAAGGCTAAGGATTTAATGCCAAAGCTTCCTATCATTATGATTACAGCCCATGGAACCATTGATACTGCCATTGAGGCTATGAAACTGGGAGCAACAGATTATATTACTAAACCCTTTGACCTTGATGAACTTAAAATGGTGATTCGACAGGCTTTGATGGTTAATCATTTGCAAGAAGAAGTAACTTTTTTGCGATCAGAGTTAAATAAAAAGTATGGTCAAATTGTCGGAAATAGTCAGGCAATTCATGATGTTTGTGGCCTAATTGAAAAGGTCGCCGATAGTAATGCCACAGTTCTAGTTACCGGGGAAAGTGGAACTGGCAAAGAAATTACTGCTCTATCTATACATCAACTAAGCTCACGTCGGGATAAACCCTTTGTCCCCATTAACTGTGCAGCTCTTCCAGAATCTTTGTTGGAAAGTGAATTGTTTGGTCATGAAAAGGGAGCTTTTACTGGAGCAGTGGCACGTAAATTGGGACGATTTGAGTTAGCTAATCAAGGAACCCTCTTCCTGGACGAAATTACAGAGATGCCCCTATCTATGCAAGTAAAACTTCTGCGAGTATTACAGGAAAAGGAATTCGAAAGAGTGGGCGGGACTGATAGTATAAAAATTGACGTAAGGGTTATTGCCGCAACTAACAGAGACCCCATGGAATGTATCAGAAAGGGTACCTTTAGAGAGGACTTGTTCTACCGGCTGAATGTTTTACCCATCCATTTACCGCCCTTAAGGGAACGAACAGAAGATATACCCTTATTAGCTATGCATTTCATTAAAAAATTCAATCCATCCCAGGAGCAACGTATGTCCCCCGAGGCCATGGGATTATTGATATCCTATGAATGGCCCGGCAATATCCGCGAGTTACAAAATGTTATTGAAAGATCTATTATTTTAGCTCAGGGTAATGAAATAAAACCTCACCATTTGCCAAAGGAAATTCAAAAATTAGATGAGGTAAAAAACGAAACAACCCACGGCCTTATTATTAATTTCCCAGATGATGGAATTTCCTTTGATGAAGTAGAAAAGGAATTAATTTTAAAAGCGTTAGAAAAGAGCAATGGCAATCAAACCCGGGCTGCCCAATTACTGGGTATAACCCGCTCTGCCTTACTTTACAGAGCCCAAAAATATAGGCTAAAAATATAAAACACAACCACCCGGTTGTGTTTTTACTATTGATCTATTGTGCATTCCTGCGGGTTCTTATCATACCGTAGTCCTTTATAACTGGGGTGCCTCAATCTACCCTCTGGACTGATTTCGGTAAATGTCACTTCGCAAATTAATGTCGGTTTAACCCAAACAGGAGATCGAAACTCTCCCCTAGGGGGAGTAAAAACCGATTCATCAATCTCTAATGGTTCCATTAGTCTCAATAATTTGTTCTCGTCATCTTTGCCAAAGCCGGTCCCTACCTTCCCCATGTATATCCATTTACCTTGATTAAAACCAACTAGTATCAGGGAACCTAGATGCCGGTGACCTTCTCCCTTTTCCCAACCGGCAATAACCCATTCTGCCGAATGAGTATTGCGTACTTTTTTCCAGACTGGTGACCTTTTCCCAGGCATGTATAAACTATCTAACCGTTTCGCCATCATTCCCTCAAGCCCAACTTTCTGAACTGCTTCATAAAATTTAATACCCGAACCATGTACATATTGAGATACAATCAAATGGGTTCCCGGCTCTATAATATCCTCAAGGACTTTTTTTCTGCTCTCCAGTGGTAAATTCATAATACTCTCGCCGTCTTTGTATAAAACATCAAAGGCAATAAAGCTTACAGGAAAACGTCTGGATAGCTGATTCACTTTTAAAGCATCCGTTATCTTTCCCCTAGATTGAAGTTTGCTAAAGGATGGTTTACCTTCCTCCAGCACTACAATTTCTCCATCCAATATGGCTGGTTTCTGTATAACTTTTTTATGTAAATTTTGCAATTCGGGAAACCTTTCCGTGAGATTTATTAAATTTCTTGAGAGAATGGTTGTTTGCTCACTTAGATAGACTAACCCACGGTAACCATCCCATTTTATTTCATATAAGTAATCATTGCTATCAAAGGGGTCTGCTGGTACAGCTAACATAGGTTTTACCTTTGGTAACTTACTGTTGTTCATGCCAATCCTTGTCCCCTTTTACGAGGCCGTGGCCTTTTTTGTCCTGGTGGTTTTCTTTTTAGTGGCATCTTTCTTTAATGCGTTATCCCTTTCCTGTTTGGCCAGATCAATACTTGCTTTCAATGCAGACATTAGATCTACCACTTTATCGGTTTGGACAGCAGGAACTGCTTCTACCTCTTCCCCAGCAATCTTTGCCTGGATCACTTCTAAAAGTTGTTGACGATATTCATC
Organism: Desulforamulus reducens MI-1; assembly: GCF_000016165.1. Taxonomy (GTDB): domain Bacteria; phylum Bacillota; class Desulfotomaculia; order Desulfotomaculales; family Desulfotomaculaceae; genus Desulfotomaculum; species Desulfotomaculum reducens. Next base: position 2,201,854 of record NC_009253.1, read on the forward strand.
TGTGTATTTTTCCGGTTTAAAGGGTGCTGATAAATTATTAATAAGATTTACTGCCATTTTCAATTCATTTTCGTGAAGTTCTATTTCATAGTCCAATTCTGGAATACCACTTGGTTTTCTTACTTCATCTGGGTAAAACATGGTATTAATAGTAAGAACACCATCAGCCACCCTAAGAGCAGCAAGTGATTCTTTGTCCCGAATGATAACCTTAGCCACCGCCACTTTGCCAGTTTCTTGCATTGATCTTTTTAGTAATTCGTAGACCTTTTGTCCCCCTTCACCCGGCGCTAGATAGTAACCCTTATCAAAATAAAGAGGATCAATATCAGTTAAATCAACAAAGTCAACAATGTTAATGCTTTTTGTTTTTTCTCCAGGCAAGTTTTCAAAGTCTTCATCTTTCATCACCACATATTTACCCTTTTCATATTCATAGCCTTTTACAATTTCTTCGTTGTTTATTTCCGTATTACAATAGGGGCAATACCTACGATATTGAATGGGTGTTTTACATTTATCATGTAGATAATTAAATTTTATGCTTTTCTTTTCCGTGGCGGCATACATCTTAACCGGCACATACACTAAACCAAAACTTACTGCACCTTTCCAAAGGGGTCTCATAGTTCTCCTCCATTGTTTTTCTTGTAGTATGCCCGACTCTAGCAATGAAATGAATAACAAAAATCCACTGCCCTATATTTAGGGAGTGGATCTTTGGTATTTATAAAAATTTACGACTACCCTTTGCTCCATCAAAGGAGAATAAAGCAGCTTTATTGTCAATTTCAGTTTCAATGTAAACTGGTCGATTCCAAAGATTAAAGATATGCACCAGTGTCTTTTCTAGATATTTAATATCCAACTCCCGGTCTTCAAAAGCATGCTTAAGATAAAGTTCACCCCGTTGTTCATAGTCCCCATTTTCCACCATAATAACCGGAAATCCAGAATTGGTCATACTATAGACCAGATGGTCCCTCACTTTTTCCCAGTTTTTCTCCACTATTTTCCACTCATGGCCAATCTTCCGATAGAGGTACAAATCCAGTTCCTCAACTAACTCTTTCGTTAAGTAATTTCGCAGGAAAGAAATATCGTTGTCCATCTCTCTTATTTCAAACAACTTTTCTCTGCCGGCCCCTTCTCCATACTCTTTATCCCAGCGTTTTTCAATATCTTCCAACATTTTCAATCCGAGGTAATAGGGGTTAATGCTGTTGCGGGAGGGTAGAACTACGCCGGCATGCATCTTCGCAAATTCAATAGCTTCGGCCTCATTAATTTCCATTTCCCTCATTATTCTTAGATGCCAGTAAGAGGCCCATCCCTCATTCATGATTTTTGTTTGCATTTGTGGCCAGAAATAAAGCATTTCATCTCTCATCGTTGATAATATATCCAATTGCCATTCTTCCAAATCCCTGGCATTTTCCATAATAAACAAGAGAAGGTCCTTTTCCGGTTGTTCGGGTAATTTGGTCTGCTTGTTCTTTGAGCAATCACCCTGGCATTGACAAGAATGTTCTGGCTGATCTAACTTCCAAAGGTCGTCATAGGTTGCGTCCTGTTTTTTGCCACAACAGTTTTTCGTTTTGTTTATGCAATGCTCTTTTCGTTTTATCATTCTATGGGGATCTATGTGCTCCTGGATCGATAAAACTGAGTCAATAAAAGCCTCTACTTTTTGCTGTCCGTAAATCATTTCATATTGGCGAAATCTTTCTGCAGCTACAGCCATGGACTCAATGATATCCTTCGGGTTTGTATGGCTAAAGTAAATATTATTTTTAAAAAAGTCACAGTGGGCTAGTACATGTGCTGCCACCATTTTGTTTTGAATGATGGTATTACCCTCCAACAGAAATGCATAGCAAGGATCTGAATTAATAACCATTTCATAGATTCTGCTTAAATTATAATCATACTGTGTTTTCATCCTGTGATATGATTTCCCAAAGGACCAGTGTGTAAAACGAGTGGGCATGCCATAGGCACCAAAGGTGTAGATGATTTCCCCAGGGCATATTTCAAATCGCATCGGGTAAAAATCCAACTTAAAATCCTGAGCAATTTTAATTATTTTCGGAATACTCTCTTCTAATTGACGTAACTCCTCGTTGATTTGATCTCTCATATCATCTACCCTCCCCCTTGGTCGGGTTTTTTGAAAAAGGCTTTAAGTGCTGGATATACCCCTGTTTTATCCCGAATTGTTACACTAACAAAGGACGGGCTATTAATTTTTTTAAGGGATGAGTTAAGCGTACTGGTATAGTAATAGGGACCTTCTATTTCTCCATAACCAACCAAATTGCATTTGTTTAACAGTTCTTCAATTAAGCGTATGCATTTTTCATTATCACTGGAAAGGTTATCGCCATCTGAGAAGTGAAAGGCATAAATATTGTAATCTTCTTTAGGATATCGAGTATTAATGAGGTCTAAGGCAAGTTGATAAACCGAAGAACAACGCGTACCCCCGCTTTCCCCTTTGGTAAAGAATTCATCTTCGCTTACTTCTTTGGCTTCGGTATGATGGGCTAGAAAAACAATTTCTACGTTTTGGTATTTAGTACGCAGAAATCTTACCATCCAAAAGAAGAAGCTTCTGGCAATATATTTTTCAAAGGGACCCATAGATCCGGAGGTGTCCATCATCGCTAGTACCACTGCACTGGACTCATATTTTGGTATAACTTCCCATGTTTTATATCTTAAATCATCCGGCGTAATCCCATGAATACCCGGGTTACCCTTTAAGGCATTGCGTTTAAGGACTTCCAAAATAGTCCTTTTCCGATCAACATTGCTTTGGATACCATACTTTCTGACATCGCGAAATTCAATTGATTCTGAGGCCAATTGTTTATTCTTTTTTTCTTTCAGATTGGGCAGTCCCAAATCTTCAAAAACTATTTTTTCTATCTCATCAATGGTTACATCAGCTTCGTAGTAATCATGGCCTGCTTCCTCCCCCGCTCCGGGTCCATTACCCGGAGACTGTTGAGGATCACTCCCCAGTACGTCGCCAACTTTACTTTTACCATCTCCTTGCCCTGCATGTTTTTGCTTCCTGGCATCATAGCGAAATCGATATTGATCCAATGAGCGAATGGGTACTTTAACAACCCTACGCCCATCTGACAAAATAATACTTTCTTCACTAACAATATCCGCCAGGTTCTTTTTGATTGCTTCGCGTACCTTCTCCCGATGACGGTGTTGGTCAACTTCACCTTTACGGTGAAGCGACCAATCTTCTCTGGTAATAATAAAATTATAGGTCAAAGCCATCACTCCTAGCGACTTAACAAACTGCCCACATACTTCAAGAGTTCATTGGCACAAACAGGACAATATCCATGCTCAGCAATTAACCGTGCACTTACTTCATTAATTCTCTTTAACTGTTCGCCATCTGGTGTTTTGCTCGAGGTTGTAATCTTGACAATATCCTTTAAATCTGCAAACAATTTTTTCTCAATGGCTTCCCGTAATCTCTCATGGCTGTTGTAGTTAAATTTTTTATTTTTTCTGGCATAACTGGATAGACGGATTAAAATCTCCTCTCGGAAAGCTTTCTTAGCATTTTCCGAAATACCAATTTGTTCCTCTATGGAGCGCATTAACTTTTCATCGGGGTCCATTTCTTCATCTGTAATTGGGTCCTTGGTTTTAACACCGTTACAGTATGCCTCTACATTATCCAAATAGTTATTAAACAACACCTTGGCTGATTCTTCAAAGGAATATACAAAAGCCTTTTGCACTTCTTTTTTTGCCATTTCATCGTACTCTTTTCTGGCTACGGAGATAAAATTAAGCAACCTCTCCTTCTCTTCCTGCGTGATGGACGGATGCTGATCAAGTCCATCCTTAATAGCCCTAAGTACATCCAAAGGGTTAATACATTGCGTGTTTGTTCGAATCAGCGCCGAGGACAGGCGGTTTATAACATAGCGCGGATCAACCCCACTCATACCCTCATCAACGGCCTCATTATGAAGCTCTTTGAGATCCTTTTGTTTGAAGCCTTCTACATCTTCTCCATCATAAAGTTTCATTTTCTTAACAATATCCATCCCCTGTTTCTTGGATTCCTTCAACCTGGATAGAACCGAAAAAATGCTTGCCACCCTTAGGGCATGGGGAGCGATATGAATAGAGTTTAAATCACTTTGCTTAATAAGCTTTTCATAAATTTTCACTTCATCGGTAACCTTCAAATTATAAGGTATTTTCATGACAATGATCCGGGACTGAAGGGCTTCATTTTTCTTATTGCTGATAAATGTCCGATACTCATTTTCATTGGTATGGGCAATGATCATCTCGTCGGCATAGATTAAAGCAAACCGACCGGCTTTAAAATTTCCTTCCTGAGAAAGGGATAACAGATTCCATAAAAATTTTTCATCGCATTTTAGCATTTCCTGAAATTCCATTAATCCTCGGTTTGAAATATTTAATTCACCATCAAAGCGATAGGCCCTGGGGTCGGATTCTGAACCATACTCTGCAATGGTAGAAAAATCGATACTCCCGGTTAAGTCGGCAATATCTTGGGATTTGGGATCAGATGGTGTAAATGTACCAATCCCCACCCGTTCATCCTCTGATAAGAATATTCTTTCAACCTGTACATTTTCTATTTTACCGCCGTATTCTGTTTCCAACATCATTCGACAGGAAGGGCAAAGTTCCCCTTCAATATAAACTCCATATTCCTTAGAAAAGTCATCCCGCAATTCTTTAGGGATTAAATGTAAGGGTTCTTCATGCATGGGGCAACCTTTAATTCCATAAAGGGCTCCCTTTTCAGTTCTACTAAATTGTTCTAGTCCCTTTTTAAGCATTGCCACCAGTGTGGATTTTCCACCGCTGACAGGCCCCATCAATAACAAAATTCTCTTACGGACATCTAGTCTCCGAGCAGCTGGATGGAAATATTCTTCCACTAATTTTTCCAATGGATTATCCAAACCAAAAATCTCTTTGGAAAAGAATTTATAACCCCGCCCGCTCTCTTTTTCTTCCACACCTACTTCTCTAATCATATTGTATATTCTGGCATGAGCCAGTTGGGTTACATAGGGCTTTTTCTTTACAATCCTTATATAATCCTCAAAGGTACCTTCCCAGGCCAGACTATTCTCTAATGAACGGTAATCTTCTAAACGTTTCAAAAAATCCAATCTTTTATCACTCCTTTGCAGTGGAAATTAGCAGGGCAAAGACTTTCTATATGAATTTATATGCCGGTCCTTATATAAAAAGACGATTTGTAATAAAATGTAAAATTTGGTTTTAATTTTAGAAATTGTATGTGCCCGACTAATTCCAATCCTTCTATTTTTTAACTTTTGACTATTCTATTCTTCTAAGCAGAAAAGGTTCCCTGTAAAATTCCCCCTTGTCAGTGTTAATTTAAATATTTGGCTAGCTTGTTTCGGTTTTTTGCGATGGGAATTTTAGAAACAGGAACATAAAGACTGTACGTGATGTGTTAATTATTATTGCACAGGTGTAGATAAAACAACGGATGACAAGTAGAAAAATATTTAGGAAGCAGCTAAGTTCAGCAGGTAAGAGCGTTAGACAATATTAATTGATTTGCATATGGAGAGAGTTAACCCTGTCATGTGAGCCAGGGCTTTCTCTATTTTATTTCCATTATATAATGTAACTTAAGTTTGCTAGAAAGGGGGGGTTGTGAACTTGCAAATTAAAATAGCATAGCTCTTGCAAAATAAATTGGTACAATTTTAGGCCTTGAACAGGTGATTTTGCAAATTATCCTAACCTAAGGATTAAAATTTTGCACAATAGCACATTCTTTTGGTTTAACAAAATATGAACATAAAAATAAGTTCGGCTACTAGATGTAACCGAACTTAAAAATTTACATAGACATTTCTTGGACAGCCAATCGGACAACTTCCTCATCAATCGGTTCCTTTTTCATCTGATATCCAGACAATAGACAGTTGGTAGCTAGGTTATTTATCAGGCGTGGCCAACCTCTAGAATGAGAGGTAATGGCCGAAATGGCAGACTCACTAAATATTTGATGCCTTGCCCCGGCTAATTCTATGTGATGCTTTAGCGGTTTCTGAAGGGTAAAAAAAGGACTTCACCCCTGTTCTGGTAGAAGTTACAAGTACCAACAAATAACCACAGGAAATAAAGAGGTGAAAGCTTATATAAAATACAGTAGGAAACATATTTCACAGAATTCCGTATCTGGTGAATTACACATAACTGAATCCCAGTCCAGATTGCGTATGCATTAATAAGGGAGTATCGCTAGCTACTAAAACGTAGTTTTGCAACACTACCCTAGAACAATTTTCATTATGTTTTTCTACAAGCATATTAACTTTAAGTAACCATTTAATATCAATGATGATAATTCTTTTCCTGTTCAAGTTTTTCTTCATCAAGTTTTGTAATGATTAAATTTTTGTCATCCATCTGTGAGTGGTCGATGTTTAAAGTGGGTACCAAACTGTAACAAACTTCTTCTCCCTCAATCCACGTCAATAAATATTGCATGAAACCACCCCTCATGTTTGTATCTTGTATACAGTATTAATCTTGTGATTATTGTAGCAAATTAGAGGGTGCATGACAATGCTTTTCTTGTTAATTTTAATATTTATTTTTTCAAATATCTGTCTATCATTACTTTGACAGCTGCCTCTTCAAATTCATTCTCAAGTGGTATCAAATCCGTTTTTATCCCCCGCCGTTCAAGAGCGAGCTGTATTAACATGTCTGTAAACTTGCTATTCTTCGGTAAGAGAGGTCCATGTAAGTAGGAGCAAAAGACATTTTGATACCTTGCCCCCTCCGAGCCATCTTGTCCATTGTTACCATGACCAACAAGAACTTTTCCAAGTGGATCAAGATTACCAATAAAGGTTTGCCCTGAATGATTTTCAAATCCTACCACATTGACAGATTGATTTGCAATCTTCATTTCTAAAACAACATTGCCTATGAGCCTTTGCTGTCCAGCCTTCGTATAAAGGTCCAAAATACCTAAGCCGGGTATCTTCTGACCATCAGATGTTAAGTAGTATTGACCCAGCATCTGATACCCTCCACAAATGGCTAAGACCACAAGTCCTTTATCAATGGCTTCTTTTAGAGAATTCTTCCTTTGTAGCAAATCCGCTGCCATTAAATTCTGCTCTCGATCAGAACCTCCTCCAAGAAACAAGAAATCAATCTCATTAAAATCCACAGGTTCCCCTACATTAACTTCTATAAGTTCAACGGGGATTTTTCGCCAACAACAGCGCTGAACAAAGGCAATTACATTTCCCCTGTCACCATATAAATTTAGTAAATCAGGATATAGATGACAAACCTTTAACATTTAGTTCCTCCTTTTCTGCCAACCCCAACAATATTCTCTGGGCAGGCCAGAGGGCTGTATAAGTAGAAAAAAGGTAAATACTTTCTCCGGGATCTTCTAGTGCTTTTAGAATGGCGGCATCCATTTCTTGAATTACAGTAATTTTCTCCACGGGAACTCCAGCATATTTTAAACGCAGGGCCATTTCTTCACCCCGTAATCCTGAACAGGTAAAGGTTTCAATACTCTGATGCCCTTGGGCCAAATGTTCAAAATCCACATCCCAGAGCCAAGATATATCCCTACCGTCTGCATCGTTATCGTTTACTGCCATAAACACATTTTTAGATCCATGCAGACTCATGAGGGTAGTAATCCCCTCATTATAACCCGTGGGATTTTTAACTAGATTTAATATGGCACTCTTTCCTTTATAATTAAAAGTTTCCATTCTTCCAATGGCGGGTTTGTATTTAAGAAGTCCTTGTAAAATCTGTTCATTGTCAATTCCCACCAGATATCCCACTGTAAAAGCAGCCAGTGCATTATAAAGGTTGTAAAACCCTTGTGTATGAATGGCTAATTTTGTTTCACCACCAGGGTAGCGAATACGACATTGCAGGGCAATCCCCTGGTTTATTACATCGGATGCCTCAATCTCCGGGTCTTCCCGTTTAAATCCACATTGAGCACAGGCATAGGAACCCAGTTGGCTATACTGAAAGGAAAGATAGTATAGTTCATTCCCACAATGGGGGCAAAACCTAGATTCTCTGGTTTGCTTTGCTCCGTTTCCCGTACGCTGGTTTGGTGCTAACCCAAAAAAACTGGCATTATGTCCTGTGGCTTCTTTCATTTGAGCAACTAATGGATCGTCTGTATTTAAAACTAATTGTACATCAAGGAGGCTTTTTAAAGCTTCCTTGACCATTTTTACAGTTGTATCCAGTTCTCCGTAACGATCTAGCTGGTCTCGAAAGAAATTGTTTACTACAACAATCTGCGGTTTTACTTCTTTAACTACCTTTGGAAAGGATGCTTCATCCACTTCTAACAAGGCATAGTCACAATCAACCCGTCCCAACCAATCAGCGTATTTAATAAAGGCGGCCGTTACACCTGTTATTAAATTAGCACCCTCCTGGTTTAGGACCACCTTGTATCCCCCGTTCTGAATAACATTGGCAATCATATTATTAGTTGTGGTCTTTCCATTTGTGCCAGTAACCATTATAACACCCTTGCGAGCTTGTCCAGCCAAATCTCCTAATGTATCTTTGTAGATTTTCCTTGCCACTACACCGGGCAGCGAAGATCCTTTCCAACCCAATTTGCGACTAACAAAGCCGGCAAACTTGGCCGCTAAAACTGCCATTACAAGTCTTATGTTCATATAAGCAACCCACCGTTTTTCTAATTTTTATTTTATCCCTTTCCAAGTTAAGGTAAACTCATCTTGTAATCTATTGATTCTTACGATATGTTTACATAGACAAAATAATTTTCTGTCCCTCTGGTCATGATTGGACCTCTACCATTGCATTCAACCAATTCCTAAAACTTCTTTAGCTTTAGTTTAGTGTCTACCACGTGAATTATATCCCCGCAATACTGTGGCGTCAATAAATGAAATACTTTCGTCTAAACAGAAACATTATGGTAAGATATTACATATCATTTTAGGGGTGATACAATGTCAACACCAGGGCTAATTATAGCTAGTATCTTTTTCATTGTGGGAATGGCAGGTATTTTTCTTCCAATTTTACCCGGAGCCCCTTTGCTACTGGCCGGAATGCTTGTTTACGGTTTTTTTGAGCATTTTACTCACTTAACATGGCAGTTTTTTGCTGGCCAGTCTATTTTAGTTGCCTTTGTATTTGGTATTGATTATTTGGCTAGCATTTGGGGGGTTAAAAAATACGGGGGCTCAAAATACGCCGTCTGGGGTTCCATTATCGGTACCATTATGGGACTCTTTCTACTGGGCCCCCTTGGCGTCATAATAGGACCCTTTCTGGGTGCGGTATTTGGCGAATTAATTGTTTGCCGCAATTATAACCAGGCATTTAAAGCTGGTTTAGGTACACTAATTGGTTTTTTAGGAGGTGCACTTGCCAAACTATTTTTACAAATATTAATGATAATATGGTTCTTTAACGTTATTCAATAGGAAAATACAACAACCCGCCCCGAATATTGGGGCGAGTTGTATTACTCTGCATCTTCCTCCCGAGGTAATTCTTTATATGGTACAGGTTTACCTATTTCCATCCCACTATCTAAAACCCAAATGCCTTCAATATCCCTCTCAAAGCCCAACTCATCTTGGGCACAGATCATGCCGTTACTTAAAACCCCTCTTAGTTTACCCTTTTTTATTTTCTTACCTCCGGGAAGTTTAGCACCATGTAGTGCCACAGGAACCTTTAGATTGGGTGCAACATTCTTTGCTCCACACACTATTTGTAAAGGCTCTTCCTGCCCCACATTAACGGTACAAATAGTTAATTTTTCAGCATCTGGGTGTTTTTCAGTAGCGATAATTTCTCCCACAATAATTTTATCACTGGTTAATAATTCATCTATTTCTTGGATCACTTGGAATACTTCCTCCCATTCATCTTGTTCTAGATTATTATTATATCTGGAAAAATATTAAATAACAACAAAGCAAAATGACAAAAAGTCCACATTGGTGGACTTTTTACAGGTTGTGTGTAGGCAAGAGTTAAACCGCAAATCATGCAGTTAATAACCCCCACCATTATTGTATTCATTATACCGCAAAGCATGTAAAGGTCAATAGATTTGAATAATTTTCTAATAGTGCTTTTTTTCACAGGTACATTATCCTTTTCTTCATCTTTCTTAGCTTTATATTTTTTCAAAAAAACTTGAATGTCTAATTTGCCCCGCTTTTTCTTCCCTTAATACCTCCCGGATATCCCTTTCCCGTTCGAGCCATAGAGGACGGCACATTTGTTCAATCCGTGAGACCGTGCGTTCACCTATTAAATTTGTTAAATCTCCTGCCAGAATTAGATTGGTGGTTATGATTGTCGGTAATTCATGATTCACCCGATAGTTTATTATGTTATAAAGTTTATTTTTGGTCCACTCTGTATAGCTATGTGCACCTAAATCGTCCATAACTAATAAGGGTATTTCACAGGCAGCTTCCACGAGGGTATACTCTGAATAACCACCAGCGGCATTACTATAGCTGGCTTTTATTTTTTCTAACAAATCTGGAACAATTACAAACAAAACCTCTTTATCAGAATTACGTAACACTTGATTAACAATACAACAGGCCAAAAATGTTTTGCCCGACCCCACAGGCCCTTGAATCAATAGTCCCTCCGTCACTTTTCCCTTTATAAAATCCCTGGCAAATTCCTGAGCAAACAGATAGGTTTTTTGTGCTATTTCTAAATAAGTTCTTTTAGATAAAGGTTCTTTTAAAGATGAAGAATAATATCTAAAATCAAAATTGTTAAAGGAATGTTTTAGCATGGATTTTGGTATCTGGCAATTCTTGAATTTATTTTCCAGAGACCTTCTTTTAACACATTGGCAAGGGACCGCAAATTCACCCTCCATATAAATTCCCCTGTCCTGGCATTTATTACACTCAAATTTTGTTATCCTTTTTTCTTTGCTTGGGGTTTCCTTATTCCTTGCTTTTAAATCCTTAATTACCTTCTCAGGGTTAAAGTAATCCATCTTTCACCCTCCAATTTTGGATCTTATTTCATCAATTATTAAACTAATCAAGAATAATCATTTCATTATATTATTTTACCCTAACTGACTAGAATCTGGCCAGTTCCATATAAAAAGGAAAAAATTGTTGGTTATGGTTTTCAAACCCTCAAGTTAAGACTATAATAAATTTAGTAACGACATAAAGGAGTAACAAAAATGCTTGCACCTTGGGTTTGGAGCCTTGTAACACTGTTTTTCTGCATTGGCATCAGGAAATACCGTCCCCCTAAGAGCACACTGCCATCTTTACTGATGGCATGGTCATCAGTGGTATTTTTCGTTTCTTTGGTTCTTTTTATTGATGGTCTTATCATAAAACCTGCCAGTTTTTCTTGGGAACCAATGGTTTTATCCTTTGGTATTTTCCTTTTCTGCATACCATTGTATATTAAATATAACCAAGTCAAAAACAAGCAAGTTAAATCATCTAATAAGAAATCAAAAGTTCGTGCATGCTAAATATTGGAGGTGCTTTTTTGACCGATCTAAACATTCAATTTACCTGCCCTGATTGCGATCACTCCTTCTTTCTTGATTCCGAAGAAATATTAGAAAGTGAATTTCTCAAATGCCCTTCCTGTGGTTGTGCCCTTTCTGAAGAAGAGCTAAGGCATTTAAGAATTGCCATTAATTATATGAAAGAAAAGAGTACGCATTAATCTTTAGTACATACAAAAAACTTTATAGATGATATTTTTTTTAGGAGCATTCCTGTAAGGAAATAAAATGGTCTTTGTAAAAGAAAAGCACCTCCTGTAATATACTGGGTGTCGAGCTATCTAGGCGACCGACCCCTAATTTAATCACACAGGAGGTACTTCAAAATGAATTATAAACAAAAACAAAGAATTGAGCAACTCACTGAATCAACTTTAATTATTGGAGCCGATATTGCCAAATCTAAACACGTGGCACGTGCCCAGGATTTTAGGGGTATCGAGTTGGGGAAACGCTTGGTCTTTGACAACACTAGGGCGGGCTTAACCAAGCTGATGCATTGGATTAGAACCTTGATGGTAGAGCACGGTAAGGATCATGCTCTGGTAGGTATCGAACCCACAGGACACTACTGGTTACCAATGGCTGAGTTTTTGCGCAAAGAAGGTGTACCAGTTGTAGTTGTAAATCCGTTGCATGTTAAGAGAAGCAAGGAATTAGATGATAACTCGCCCACAAAGAACGACATCAAAGATGCAAGGGTAATTGCCCAATTAGTAAAAGATGGCCGTTACTCAGAACCCAACTTACCCACAGGTGTCTATGCGGAACTGCGGGTGGGAATGGTTCAAAGGGACCGTCTTAATCAAGACCTTAACCGAGTAAAAGGTAGAATCCACAACTGGCTTGACCGGTACTTCCCCGAGTACACAAGTGTTTTCAAAGATTGGGAAGGCAAAGCATCCTTGATGATATTAAATACTTGTCCACTCCCCCGGGAAGTCATCAAAACAGGCACAGAGGCAATTGTAACCCTGTGGAAAACTGAGATTAAACGGGCAGTTGGTATAAAAAGAGCTAACAAACTAATGCAGGTTGCTAGAGAATCCATCGGACTATCCACAGGGATAGAGTTTGCCCGTCATGAAATAAGGATGCTACTTGAACAATATGACATCCTGTGCAAACAGATGGAAATCCTGATGGAAGCAGTTCAAGAGTTACTGCAACAAATACCTGGAAGCACAGAAATGATGACCATTCCAGGAGTCGGTTTGGTTACAGTAGCCGGATTTCTTGCAGAAGTAGGCGACTTAAAAGGATATGAACATGGGCAACAAATCATAAAGTTGGCGGGCCTAAACCTAAAAGAGAACAGTTCTGGTAAACACAAGGGACAATCACGAATCAGTAAACGGGGGCGCCCCCGGCTGCGGGCCTTGTTATTTAAGACTGTGTTAGTCATGGTTGCAAAAAACCGAGAGTTTAAGGCCATCCACCAATATTTAATAACAAGGCATGGAAATCCCTTAAAGAAAAAGCAATCCATAGTTGCCCTCTGTGGAAAATTGATTCGTATTTTGTTCACCATAGGCAGTAAACAAACTCCATATGACGCGGAGCAAGTATTAGGCGTTGTACGCCAAGAGCAATTACAGGAAGCTGCTTAAAAGGCTATTAAATATTAACACTTATTCACAATGAATTGGATAGACAAACGAAGCACGGAGAAGCCGGGAACTAATATTTCCATACGGGCATGACCCAGCAAAGGAGCATACCTGGCCTCCACCCCTTGAGAGGTAGAACGAAGGAATGTAAGGGCCATATATTGGACCCCGTGAGACGTGGGAGGGTAAACCACAAGGGTACATGTGGAGATCCATTGTGCAACCATAATCTGTAAAATTAGGCGTAGCCTTTGATTGGCTACACCCCCACCAACCATATAATGTAATTTATTTAAAATTATTCCTTTGAACCTTGTTTGTATGTGCTTGAAATTGTAAGAATGAGTGAGTAAATGAAAGAAAAATTTATTTTATTGAGGGAGGTCTTAATATGTCGTATTTGGTAGATAGCCATCTACACGTAACTATGATGCCCTACGAAGGCCTACAAGCAATGTCAGAAGGCGGCGTAAAAAAAGTAATTAACTGTGCCATCGTTGTGAGTGCACACCACGCAGAAAGCTACTTTGATCATTTTCGTTTAATAACCGGCTTTTATAGAAAAAGTGCCGAAGGGTTGGGTATCAAACTTTACAGCACCATCGGCGTTCATCCAGCAGGCATACCCCATGATTGGACAAGAGTTGTCGACACCTTGCCTGAATACTTAAAACTAGAAGGTGTTGTAGGTCTGGGTGAAGTAGGTATGAATCAAGGTTCTCAATTAGAAAAAGATGTTTTAAAAGCCCAATTAGAAGTTGCACGGGATCAAAAGGTCCCAGTAATCGTTCATATTCCCTTTGAAAATAGACTTCAAATCACTGAGCTTACTCTTAACATCGCCTCCCAGGTGGGTATTCCCTCTCATTTATTGGTCATTGACCACACTAACCTTGATATCTTGGATAAGGTTAAGCAATTTGGCGCTGTCCCGGCTATTACCATTCGTCCTAGGAACGTAAGCCTTGAAGTCTTGCAAGAAAATATAAATCATTTTAAAGATGGTATGCTAAACTGTGATTTTAGCAACCTATTCCCCAATGATCCTACAGCCGTAATTAAAGCATTTAACTATCTTAAAGCCAACGGAGTAGATCAAGCTATTATTGACAATTTGACACGTAAACGTGCCGAAACCGTATTTAATATATAAGAAGAAAGCAGCTGGGAAACCCAGCTGCTTTCTTCTTATATATTAAGGTACCATTCCATCTGACATTCTTTGTTTTTCTTCTTTAGAATATCTACTGGATGCAACATTTAGCTCCAACCTCATCTCATTCTTTGTTTCTTTAGTAGGCTTTTTAATTTTTTCTGCCATAGTTTTTACCTCCGTAATTATTTATAGGTTACTGAACAGGTTTTAACTTTGCGGTAAAGTGTCTTAGGATTGGTGGTTCATAGGTAAATTCTAATCCTTTTAAAGCATTAGCCTTCTTGCTAACACTTATAAGTCCTTCGGCTATAATATCCATGTGGTTATAGGTATAGGTTCTTCTGGGTATGGTTAGTCTTAGTAGTTCCATCGGAGATTCAAGATTTTCACCAGTATCAGGATCTCTACCCAGCAGGAAAGAGCCAATTTCAACACTACGGACCCCAGTATCCAAGTAAAGTTCATTGGCAAGGGATTGTGCAGGGAACTGATAATAAGGGATGTGAGGCAGTATTTTCTTTGCATCAACAAATACTGCATGGCCGCCCGTAGGAAACTGAATGGGGACGCCCCCCTCCCTTAGTCGTTCACCCAAATAGGCAACTTGGCCAATCCGATAATCCAGATAGTCGTAATCCATACCTTCATAAAGGCCCCTAGCTAAAGCTTCCATATCTCTTCCTGCCAAACCACCATAGGTAATGAATCCTTCCATCGGAACCGTTCTTGCTGCACATTTGTTAAACAGATCTTCATCATCTTTGATGGCAAGAATACCACCTATATTTACAATGGCATCCTTCTTAGCACTCATTGTAAAGCCATCAGCATAGCTGTACATCTCTTTAACAATTTCAGGGATAGATTTGGCTGCATATCCTTCTTCCCTACTCTTAATAAAGTAAGCATTTTCGTAGGATCTCGCCGCATCAATAAACACACGTATCCCATGTCTTTTAGCAAGATCACTGGTCTGACGTATATTTTCCATCGATACCGGTTGCCCGCCCGAACTATTACAAGTAACTGTAATAATTACGCATGCAATGTTTTCAGCACCTTTTTCCTTAATGGTGGCTTCTAATTTATTCAGGTCAAAATTACCTTTAAAAGGATGGAATTTTTCCGTATCATAGGCGTCCTCAATAACCATATTGATAGCACGTCCACCAGCCATTTCAACATGACCTTTGGTTGTATCAAAGTGCATGTTGCTGATAAATAGATCTCCTGGCTTCTTAATAATAACAGGGAATAATACTTGCTCTGCCCCACGCCCCTGGTGCGTGGGAATAGTAAAGTTATAATCAAAGATATCTTTTACAGCATTTTTTAAGTTATGAAAGTTTCTACTACCTGAATAAGCTTCGTCACCCAACATAAGCCCAGCCCACTGATTATCACTCATAGCACCTGTGCCACTATCTGTTAAAAGGTCAATATACACTTCATCACTATTTAATAAAAATAGGTTGTATCCGGCCCTTTCCAGAGCACTTTGTCTTTCTTCCTTGCTAATCATTTTAATGGGCTCAACCATTTTAATTCTAAATGGTTCTGCTTTTGGTTGAACTTTTGTCATAGAAAAACCTCCATTTTAAAAGCAGTTTTTTGTTTATTCTTTGCTTATTATTTCAGTTCAAGATGTTTTTAATCCATATGGTAAATGGTATTTTGACCCACCCAATCCACCTTTTGTATGTTTATTTGCAGAAGTAGTTGAGGGCTGACAGAATCGTAACACCTATAGCAACCAAAAGGCTTAGATAGCTTACCCTTTTATTTTCAATAGAAGATAGTTTTAAGCCAATATAATCATAGGCTCGACTTTCCTTGTGTTTAATAATTTGCAACATTTGGCTAGATGATACCATAGAGTTTGTTATATCCGAAAAGATAGTAATGTTTTGATAGTCCAATACCTCTTGTTCAAATTCCCTCAAATCTTCTGAAATCATCATGATTTCATTAAGTTTATTTTCCCAACGTTTTTTCCACAGAAAAATCCCGGTCTCATAGTTCTTGATAGCCACAAATATCTGTTCTATTCTTTTATCAATTTTTCTTGCCTCGTTAAACAGTTCGCAAATCCAAATATTATCTATATCAATGGGCTGATCCTTATATCGCAATAAAACATCTTTTAAATCCGTATATTCGGCAATAAACTTATAGGAATCAAATTCTTCCCAATCTATATTGTAACTATCAGCACTGTTTGTAATTTGCCGCGCCCTTTCTAAACCCTTTTTCAACGCCTGGCCTTTTCGATACAAAAATCCACCTCCAGGATACATGTGAATATTCATGATTGATTTTTACTTCAACTTAAGATAACGTAAACTAAGAGTTAACAAGATTAATATTGGTTGCAAAACCCAATATTATTGCATGAAATTTTTAACTAAGGTGGTGATTAGGTCATTATAGCAAAAAATAAAGCCATTTTGCTTATTCATGGTTTTACCGGAGGACCCCATGAGGTGCTACCATTGGCTGAATATTTAAGAGGTAAGGGGTATCATGTTGTTACCCCTACATTAGCCGGACATCAATGCCCACCGAAACAACTAAAGAAAGTAACTTTTTTAGATTGGATACATTCTGCTGAATGTGAGTTAAAAGGATTACTTTCAGCCGGGTACCAAGCCTCTATAGTTGGTTTTTCCATGGGAGGATTAATCGGAATTCAACTGGCACAAAAATATCCACTGCAAGCCCTTGTTAACTTAAGCACTCCAATTTACATTTGGAATATGAAACAAATTACCCATAATATTCTTAAAGGTATTAAAAATAAAGACCATCGTCGAATAAATCAGTACATCTTTCAAGTTAGTCAAACACCCATTAATGCGGCCCTTAACTTTAAAATTCTTCTTTCAAAAACCAAACCATTAATTCCTTTAATCAAAACCTCTCATTTAATCATACAAGGTTTACAAGATGATACTGTCAATTTCAAGAGTGCAAACTATATTTATCAAAGATCAAGTGCTAAACATAAGGAACTTTTCTATCTTGATAAATCTGGACATTTAATCTGCTGTGATTTAGAAAAGGAACAGGTTTTTTTAATAGTTGAGTCTTTTTTAGGCAAACTATAAATAACCTTAAAACACCGTTTCTCAACCACTTGCTACGGGTCGGTAGGTAGTTTGACCAAACGACAATTGTTTTGTTCTTTTTTGGGTCTTTTGGTATAAAAAACAACACCCACAGTCATAAGACTGTGGGTGTTTAAAATTACTCTGGCGACGACCTACTCTCCCAGGAGCGTAAGCTCCAAGTACCATCGGCCCATATAACTATCTCTGGACAAATAATAAAAGCTTCAACCGCAATGGCTAATTAATAACCTTGTTATTAAGCCAATCGTTTCAAAGCCGTTGCGATCCTTAACTGCTGTGTTCGGGATGGGAACAGGTGTACCCCCTCCGGTATCGCCACCAGAAACTTTATGCTATTGGGTATTACTTTTAGGTCAGCCATGGACTGTGGGCCTTGGGCCATGAGCTTTTTGGCTTTTCCTTTGAGCAAACAATTTATGTTCTCTCAAAACTGAACAGCTATTTAGTATTGCGTCATATATTCTTAACCTTAGCTCACGGCTCATGGCACATGGCCTAAGGCTTGTTTTTGGTCAAGAACTCGATCTATTAGTACCGGTCAGCTGAAAACATTGCTGCTCTTACACTCCCGGCCTATCTACCATGTAGTCTTCATGGGATCTTACCCTTCTCGAAGTTCGAAATTCGTGGTTCGAAGTTCGATCTAAGTATTTCTTTTGGGTCTTTATTTTTAACAACCCAAAATTCTTACCCAAATTCGAACATCGAATGTCGAAACTCGAACTTCGAGAAGGTGGGAAACCTCATCTTGAAGGAGGCTTCGTGCTTAGATGCTTTCAGCACTTATCCCTTCCGGACTTAGTTACCCAGCACTACCGTTGGCACGATAGCTGGTACACCAGCGGTCCGTCCATCCCGGTCCTCTCGTACTAGGGACAGCTCTTCTCAAGTTTCCTGCGCCTGCGACGGATAGGGACCGAACTGTCTCACGACGTTCTGAACCCAGCTCACGTACCGCTTTAATGGGCGAACAGCCCAACCCTTGGGACCTACTTCAGCCCCAGGATGCGATGAGCCGACATCGAGGTGCCAAACCTCCCCGTCGATGTGGACTCTTGGGGGAGATAAGCCTGTTATCCCCGGGGTAGCTTTTATCCGTTGAGCGACGGCCCTTCCACTCAGAACCGCCGGATCACTAAGCCCTACTTTCGTACCAGCTCGACTTGTTGGTCTCGCTGTCAAGCTCCCTTTTGCCTTTACACTCTAACGTGCGATTTCCTTCCGCACTGAGGGAACCTTTGGGCGCCTCCGTTACCTTTTGGGAGGCGACCGCCCCAGTCAAACTGCCCACCTGACACTGTCCTCATTCCAGCTTCATGGAATTTAGTTAGAATTTCAATATCTAAAGGGTGGTATCCCAACGCTGACTCCACCTACACTGGCGTGCAAGCTTCTAAGTCTCCCACCTATCCTGTACATCAAATACCAAAACCCAATGTCAAGCTACAGTAAAGCTCCACGGGGTCTTTCTGTCCTGTCGCAGGTAGACGGCATCTTCACCGTCATTACAATTTCACCGAGCCCCTCGTTGAGACAGTGTCCAAATCGTTACGCCTTTCGTGCGGGTCGGAACTTACCCGACAAGGAATTTCGCTACCTTAGGACCGTTATAGTTACGGCCGCCGTTTACTGGGGCTTCGGTTCTATGCTTCAGTTTCCTTAACATTTCCCCTTAACCTTCCAGCACCGGGCAGGCGTCAGCCCCTATACGTCAGCTTTCGCTTTAGCAGGGACCTGTGTTTTTGGTAAACAGTCGCTTGGACCTTTTCTCTGCGGCCTCTTCTCGCTCCAATCGTACAATTTTCACGATACCGAGGCACCCCTTCTCCCGAAGTTACGGGGTCATTTTGCCGAGTTCCTTAACGAGGGTTCTCTCGCGCGCCTTAGGATTCTCACCCCACCTACCTGTGTCGGTTTGCGGTACGGGCACCAACTTACCTCGTTAGAAGCTTTTCTTGGCAGTTTGGGATCAGTTACTTCGCTACTTGTTTTCGCTCCCCGTCACCTCTCAGGTTTTATGTAAGACGGATTTGCCTATCTTACACCCTACGGGCTTGGACCAGCTTTTCCAACCGCTGGCTTAACTTACCCTCCTGCGTCACTCCATCCTCATACGGTTTTTGGTGGTATCGGATTTTCAACCGATTGTCCATCGCCTACGCCTTGCGGCCTCGGCTTAGGTCCCGACTTACTCTGGGCGGACGAACCTTCCCCAGAAATCCTTAGGTTTTCGGCGGGCAGGATTCTCACCTGCCTTTTCGCTTACTCATACCGGCATTCTCACTTCTTACCTCTCCACAGCTCCTTTCGGTACTGCTTCAATGTGGTAAGAACGCTCCCCTACCATTCTCGAAGTTCGATATTCGAATTTCGAAATTCGATTATTTCCAAGTTTGTATCAGTTTGTTTAGTTGCCTTCCTAGATGATCGTATTCCTCTTTAAAACCTTCATACTGATCTGATATATATCCAAGGTCTTTGATCATATCTAGTAAAACTGCAACCTCATTACAGGATCCAAGTGCATTTATTAAGAACCTCTTAAAATCATCTACATAGTTCTTTCTACCGTATCCTTCGGCTATATTAAGCGGTATTGATACGGCCGCACGTCTTATTTGGCTCCCTATCTCATACAACTCATGCTGCGGAAAACCCTTTGTTGTTTTGTGTATTTGAAGAGCCAGTTTATATCCCCTCTTGTACACTTCAAGATCATGATAATCTTTTATCATGTGAGTTTTCCTTTCGAACATCGAATCTCGAATATCGAACCTCGAGAATCCAAAGCTTCGGTGATATACTTAGCCCCGTTACATTTTCGGCGCAGGGTCACTTGACCAGTGAGCTATTACGCACTCTTTAAATGGTGGCTGCTTCTAAGCCAACATCCTGGTTGTCTTAGCAACCCCACATCCTTTTCCACTTAGTATATCTTTGGGACCTTAGCTGTTGGTCTGGGCTGTTTCCCTTTTGACTACGAATCTTAGCACCCGCAGTCTGACTCCCGGTTTCTAAAATAACGGCATTCGGAGTTTGATTGGGTTCGGTAACCCGTGAAGGCCCCTAGCCCATTCAGTGCTCTACCTCCGTTATTCATCCACCGAGGCTAGCCCTAAAGCTATTTCGGGGAGAACCAGCTATCTCCTGGTTCGATTGGCATTTCACCCCTACCCACACCTCATCCGCCTCCTTTTCAACGAAGGTCGGTTCGAGCCTCCACTTTATTTTACTAAAGCTTCACTCTGGACATGGGTAGATCACCAGGTTTCGGGTCTACTCCAACGTACACTCTCGCCCTTTTAAGACTCGCTTTCGCTTTGGCTCCGGCTTTCCTGCCTTAACCTGCACGTTAGATGTAACTCGCCGGTCCGTTCTACAAAAAGTACGCCGTCACACTTCGAAGTTCGATGTTCGAAGTTCGTGGTTCGATACACGCATTCCTTTAGGGTCTTTTTTACTTGACCCGTAAGATATGACATGCATTCGAATTTCGAATCTCGAATATCGAACCTCGAATAGTGCTCCGACAGTTTGTAGGCATACGGTTTCAGGTTCTTTTTCACTCCCCTCCCGGGGTGCTTTTCACCTTTCCCTCACGGTACTGGTTCACTATCGGTCGCTATGGGTATTTAGCCTTGGGGGGTGGTCCCCCCTGATTCCCACGGGGTTTCTCGTGTCCCGCGGTACTTGGGATTTCCTCTGTAATGTTCAACCTTTCGTCTACAGGTGTTTTACCTTCTGTGCAGCACCTTTCCAGGTGTCTTCGACTAGGTCTAGTTATCACGTGATGAGGGTCCCGCAACCCCAGATTTCCGAAGAATTCTGGTTTAGGCTCGCCCCTTTTCGCTCGCCGCTACTTGGGGGTTCGATGTTTCTTTCTCTTCCTCCGGGTACTTAGATGTTTCAGTTCCCCGGGTGCCCTCCTCTATGCCTATGGATTCAGCATAGGGTGACGGAGGTTTGCTCCGCCGGGTTGCCCCATTCGGGTACCCACGAATCAATGCCTGCTTGCGGCTCCTCGTGGCTTTTCGCAGCTTACCGCGCCCTTCTTCGGCCCTTAGCGCCTAGGCATCCACCGTATGCCCTTTCTTTCTTGACCAATCTTGCTTTTCGGCTCGGTTACTTTTGGTAACCTACTGAAATTGTTTTTGTCGACGCTTTACTTGTCGCTGTTCAGTTTTCAAAGAACAAATGCAATGCTCTTAGGCATTTCTTTTGGGTCGGCCTTGGGCTGTGTGCCTTTTGGCTGTTAGCTCAAGTCAAACCCTTTTGTTTTATCCAATCACTAAGCGACTGGATTTATATCTTACTTCAAGAGAACCATTTTATCAACCGGTATTTCTTGGTTGATGCTACCAGCCTTTGCCTTACCACTCAGCTTAAAAAGCTCATGGCCCATGGCTCATAGCTAGACCCCAAAGGATTACCTTTGAGGTACGGTCTCTCAAAACTAAACAGGTTGATGATGAATGACCGACCTTAGATAATTAGCTTTCGCTAATTTCTCCTTAGAAAGGAGGTGATCCAGCCGCACCTTCCGATACGGCTACCTTGTTACGACTTCACCCCAATCATCGGCCCCACCTTCGACGGTTGCCTCCTTGCGGTTAGCTCACCGGCTTCGGGTGTTGTCAACTTTCGTGGTGTGACGGGCGGTGTGTACAAGGCCCGGGAACGTATTCACCGCAGTATGCTGACCTGCGATTACTAGCGATTCCGACTTCATGTAGTCGAGTTGCAGACTACAATCCGAACTGGGACCGGCTTTCTCAGGTTTGCTCCACCTCACGGCTTCGCTTCCGTCTGTACCGGCCATTGTAGTACGTGTGTAGCCCAGGACATAAGGGGCATGATGATTTGACGTCATCCCCACCTTCCTCCGTTTTGTCAACGGCAGTCACATTAGAGTTCCCACCTTTACGTGCTGGCAACTAATGTTAGGGGTTGCGCTCGTTGCGGGACTTAACCCAACATCTCACGACACGAGCTGACGACAACCATGCACCACCTGTCTCTACGTTATCCCGAAGGATAAGGCTCATATCTCTATGAGTTTCGTAGGATGTCAAGCCCTGGTAAGGTTCTTCGCGTTGCGTCGAATTAAACCACATACTCCACCGCTTGTGCGGGCCCCCGTCAATTCCTTTGAGTTTCAGTCTTGCGACCGTACTCCCCAGGCGGAGTGCTTATTGTGTTTACTGCGGCACTGCAGGGGTCGATACCCGCAACACCTAGCACTCATCGTTTACGGCGTGGACTACCAGGGTATCTAATCCTGTTCGCTCCCCACGCTTTCGCGCCTCAGTGTCAGTTACAGTCCAGAGAGCCGCCTTCGCCACTGGTATTCCTCCCAATATCTACGCATTTCACCGCTACACTGGGAATTCTGCTCCCCTCTCCTGCACTCAAGTCCACCAGTATCAGAGGCAATCACGGGGTTGAGCCCCGAACTTTCACCTCTAACTTAATGCACCACCTACGCGCCCTTTACGCCCAGTAAATCCGGACAACGCTCGCTCCCTACGTATTACCGCGGCTGCTGGCACGTAGTTAGCCGGAGCTTACTCTTCAGGTACCGTCATTTGTTCTTCCCTGAAAACAGAGGTTTACAACCCGAAGGCCTTCTTCCCTCACGCGGCGTTGCTCCGTCAGGCTTTCGCCCATTGCGGAAGATTCCCCACTGCTGCCTCCCGTAGGAGTCTGGGCCGTGTCTCAGTCCCAGTGTGGCCGTTCGCCCTCTCAGGCCGGCTACCCATCGTCGCCTTGGTGGTCCGTTACACCACCAACTAGCTAATGGGACGCGGATCCATCTGATAGCACGATAGCTTTCCTTGCAAAGCCATGCGACTCCGCAAGCGTATCCGGTATTAGCAGCCGTTTCCAGCTGTTATCCCGGTCTACCAGGCAGGTTATCCACGCGTTACTCACCCGTTCGCCACTATCTTCGAAGTTCGACGTTCGAAATTCGTGATTCGATCCAAGCATTTCTTTGGGGTCTTTTAAATGACCCTTAAGCTTTACTCGAACTCAAAATTCGAACCTCGAATGTCGAACCTCGAAGACCGTTCGACTTGCATGTGTTAAGCACGCCGCCAGCGTTCGTCCTGAGCCAGGATCAAACTCTCCGTAAAATATTTCGCAATATTTTAAAGAGTTTTTGGCTCTTTTCTTATCCTTGATTTACTCGCTAGCGTTTTTTAACGCTTGACGAGGATGTTTTTTGTGGTCATTCATAGTTTCATCTTTACGATGACTTTTGACTTGACCTTTTTCATCCATCATCTGCTGTTTAGTTTTCAAAGACCAGTTTGTTTTAGCTTGTCCCGGCCTCGCGACCGGAATTTTATTTTACCATGCTTCTCACTCAGTTTCAAGTGAAAGTTTTTGGTAGTTTTCTCACTGCCTCAAGCAGCGGCAGGAATCTTATCTTACCACTCCCAGTTATCTTCTTGCAAGTGGTAATTTTTGATCATCACCTTGCGGCGACATTATTTATCATATCATGACATTTCGTTTAGTGCAAGTATATTTTTTATGTATTTCAGATATCAGACCAACATGCCGCTTTACGACACCACTGATGAATGAAAATTATACGTACCTTATTTTCAGGGCAGAAGGAATATATCTAAGAGTGTCAAAAATAAAACTAATAATCCTAATCTTATGAAGGTGATTTCGCATGGATCTTTTTACAATGTTGGCCGAAAATAAAATACGTGAAGCAATGGAAAAAGGAGAATTAAATAACCTTCCTGGTAGTGGTCAACCATTGGAGCTGGATGATATGTCTCACATACCCGAAGACCTTCGGGCTGGTTACCGATTGCTTAAAAATGCCGGTGTAATTCCAGAAGAAATGGAACTAAAAAAAGAAATTATATCATTACAAAAACTTATCGATTATTGCTATGATGAAAAGGATAGGACCCATTTAATCAAAAAACTAAATGAAAAAATACTTCGGTTCAATATACTAATGGAAAAAAGGAAAGTTGTATCGCCTGCTCTGAGTTTCTATAAAGAGAAAATCTATGCAAGGTTCCAAGGTTACTAACACAAAGCATTGCAACACCCTCCCGAGTCTCAATCCCTCTATCTTTAACTTCTTGCACACGCCAAGCCAGATCCTAACTGATTCTTTTTCACCATCCCTATTTTGTAGTGAATTTTTTAGTTTGTTAATTGAATGAATTGCATAATTGCTAAATCCAGAAAAACGTGAATCCAAGAGTACAAAATAGCTTAATTTTTTATAGAGCCTCGGGAGTTAATGGGGATAATTGCTTGAGCATTGAAGTCGTTCATTACTACAGAGTAGATGTCTTTACTGTCATAGCCCATATCCATGGTAGATACAAGTAACTTCACCTCTCTGGTTGGTTATTTGTTGGTACTTATATCTTTTACCAGAACAGGGGTGAAGTCCTTTTTTTACCCTTCAGAAACCGCTAAAATATTGGACTCAGAAATATGCAATTTACTCAATTAAGCAGAAGATTATCAATAGAGGAAACATGGGCTACAGCCCATGGAATAACAGATTGGTTCTTCTGATTCAAGATACAATTTATAAAAATATGCTAAATATTGCGTTAATTAAAGGAAACTCATAAAATATGGTGAACTAGATTTAAAAAAGAACAACGGGGGAAATTAAGTGCTGGCTATAATTGATAGTGTGGCTTTACTTGGTTTAGATGGCCAACGAGTTCGAGTAGAGGTAGATGTTTCCAATGGTCTGCCTTGTCTAGATATCGTCGGATTACCTGATGCTGCCGTTCGGGAGGCAAAGGACCGAGTTCGATCTGCCATAAAAAACTCCGGCATGGATTATCCCATTCAAAGAATAACCGTAAACTTAGCACCAGCTGACCTTCGTAAGGAAGGCCCAGTATTTGATCTGCCCATTGCTGTAGGAATTTTAGCAGCTACTGAACAAATTAATTCCGAGTTTACGCTGGGGATACTCTTTTTAGGTGAGTTATCCCTAGATGGTTCTTTACGTGGTGTGCACGGGGTATTGCCCTTGGTTATGGCAGCCAGAGACTTAGGGTTAAAAAGGGTGGTTGTTCCCTTGGCAAATGCAGCAGAAGCAGCTTTAGTACAGGATGTAGAAGTATTTGGAATAAAAAATCTGGCAGAATTAGCTGTGGCGCTAAAGGGAGAAACAGAATTAAAACCTTACTTAGTTGAAGAGTTACCCACGGGTGTTTTACATGAAGAAGGATTGGATTTTGCTGATGTACGAGGACAGGCGGTAGCCAAGCGGGCAATGGAGGTGTCCGCTGCAGGGGGCCACAATATTCTTATGCTTGGTAGTCCGGGCTGTGGCAAGACAATGTTGGCCAGAAGACTGCCCTCTATTCTACCGGATCTTACCTTTGAGGAATCTTTGGAGGTCACAAAGGTTTATAGTCTGGCTGGACGCCTATCTTCCGAAAACCCCCTAATAAAAAAACGACCTTTTCGGGCTCCTCATCACACCAGCTCAACTGCCAGCTTGGTTGGCGGTGGGCGAGTCCCCAAACCCGGAGAGATTAGTCTTGCTCATTATGGCATACTTTTTATGGATGAACTTCCAGAATTCCACAAGGATAGCTTAGAGGCACTTAGACAACCTTTGGAAGATGGATGTATCAGTGTTTCAAGAGTAGCTGCTAGCTTTACGTTCCCTGCTAAAATTATGCTGGTGGGAGCGGCTAACCCTTGTCCCTGTGGATATCAGTTAGATAAAGAGAAAGAATGCACTTGTACACCACACCAGATTCAAAAATATATCAATAGAATATCTGGGCCTCTATTAGATCGGATTGATATTCACCTGGAAGTACCCAAAGTTTCTTATGAAGAATTAAACAATGCTCCCCCAGGAGAAGAATCTTACTCTATAAAATTAAGGGTAGAAAATGCCCGAGCCATTCAAAGGGATCGTTTTAAAAATACATCAATAACTTGTAATGCATCTATGGGGGCAAGGGAAGTGCGACGCTTTTGTAAGCCAGATTTGCCTGGGGCAATGCTGTTACAAGAAGCTTTTAAAAAACTGGGATTAAGTGCCCGGTCCCATGATCGTATTTTAAAAGTAGCCAGAACCATTGCTGATTTAGCCGGGAGTGAGATTATAGGAACCAAGCATCTGGCAGAGGCTATACAGTACCGAAGCTTGGATCGTTTATTGAGGGGTTAAAGATAGGTTTTATTACTAACTCCTAATATCCGTCCAACCAAGATACCAATGCCTCGTTTAGCTGGGCCAGGGTGGCGATATTCCCCTTTTGAATCTGCACATAGGCTTCTGGCTTGAAACTGGTATCAATGAAGCGGAAAAACCGTTCAATTTTGCCCCGCCCCGTTATCCACATAAAGTTTTTCAGGCACACCATGCCGCAGGATGGCTTTCTTTAGGGAATCTTCTAACCGGGGCAATTTCTCGTCCCAGTAGAACTCGGCGTGAACACACATACGGCTGTAGTTGCCAATCTATGGACAGGTTTTGTGGGATGAATTTAGCTTACCGCCACCGCAAATGAACGCTTCCTCCGGTAAAGCCATGAAAGCATAGAGCCTCCAGCTATCTCGGGAAAGGCAGATAAATCGATAGATAGGAATATGAGACTGGCCCTCCGGAGTATAAGCATATCTGTAATATGTACCATGCCGATGTAACATTACTTGAATTAAGCAGTGGGGACATACCCTGGGGCGAAATTTTTCGGGGCAGCCATCAGAAAATAACTGAAGATAGGTCTCGACAGTTAAGTATTCTTCTATTAAAATCATTATGTGTTGATTTTGGGAAGAGGGAACTGGCTGGCTGGCCACATAGTTCCCTCTTCTTATTTATTTCCTCCTGATTGATTGGCATGTGCCATTAGTTTGCACACGATAATCATTATCCAGGATAACCGCCATTCATGGCAAGAAAAAAGCGTCACTTTACCGACATGTAAAGTTAGCGCCGACAATATAGACATTCTTTAATAGCCCTTTGAGAAGGTCAATGATGTGCCCTTAACTAACTGGAAAGATGGAACATATGTAATTCGCATGGGCATGCAGAATGTCCGACATTTTTTATAAGACCTAAAAGGGATACAAGTTAGAGAGATGGATAGCATTCCTTTTACTCTTAAAAAATTATGGACAATATGTTCAAAAGTTAGAGGTAAAATTATGAAGGACTTGCTTTTCAAAAATGAACTTATTCCCTAGGCCACAATATACCTCCTAAACTTAATCTAATGCCTCTGTATATTAAGATATATCAAAATATAAAAGGGGATAGCAGGTCTGAACGAATCAAACGCCTCTCCTACTTCTCAACCATTTTATAAGATGTTGTTTTATAAAATGATATAGATTAATATAATTTATTTGTTAATTTTCTTTTGAAAGGGCGGAACAAATTTGAGGGAAATAATAAAGTTAGATAAAGAAACCAGGCAGTATATGATATCAGAAATTAAAACTTATTTTTTAATCGAACGAGACGAAGATTTAGGAGATTTAGCTTCAGGCCTTATTTTAGATTTCTTTATAGAAAAATTGGCATCTGAATTTTATAATCAAGGTGTTTATGATTCATACAGCTATATGAGTGACAAAATCGTAGACTTATTAGAAATTCAGAAATCTAATAACATATCCCCAAAGCGCTAAAGATATTTTCTACCTTTATTTTACTTATTCTTCCGTGAATATTCATCCTAATTTGGTAATATACTAAAATTCCCGGGACATACCTTATTTCTGGAAACCAGTTAAGTGGGGCCATAACTGGTGGCGGATTTTAGGCCCCATCTTCAAACTCGCCTATGTCATTAACGCCCCAGGAGGTGGCTTAAAATCCCTATAATGGCACAACACACAATATCCCGATCTGAACCAAAAGACTATTTTAAGAATTTAAAGGAGTCATTTCCGCTTACACCGATCCACTCCATAGAGACGATCCCTGTGATAACTTAAAAATTGTAAAGGGACCGACATATTCAAAATATCTGTCCCTTTACATAAGGATCTATTGCTTACCCTTAGCTACTGTCCACCCATCGGACTATGACCGCATATTGTCCCTAGACTAGTTTGTTAGGTTATCTGCCAATAGTTTTAATTCTTTGGACATCAGCACAACATCATGTATAGATGCAGCAATTTCCTCTACGGAAGCAGATTGTTCCTCTGACACTGCCGCTATCTGATGCGTCTGTCCACTTAGTTCCTGAATAGCAGACCTGATTAAATTGAGTGTATCGGAAATCTCTTTAACTGACCCGGTTGTACGGCCAGCCAACTTTCTTATTTCCTCCGCAACCACATTAAACCCTCTTCCCTGCTCCCCAGCCCTGGCAGCCTCAATGGCTGCATTTAAGCCAAGGAGATGGGTTTGAGCTGCAACGTCTTTAATTAGATTCAGAACCACATCTGTTTTTTGTACATTTTCATTGATTGCATCAGCTTGTCCCGATAAATTACTGGCAGTTGCAGCCAATTGCTGAGAGGCAGCCGAAAGATTGGTTGTGGTTTGACTTATTGTATCCATGGATGTTTCTAATTTTTTTGCATCTTCAAGTAACGCTTCCTGTGTAGTAGTAGGCTGGCCAACGGAGATAGTACCAACCACTTGGTTATTTCCATCAAAGATAGGAGAACCCATGCCGATGTATGGTACACCGTACAGATGGCTACCCACCTTTCTTATAACTCTTCTCTTACTATGTAATATTTGCTCTGTAATACTGCCCTGCCTAATGGGGTCACCTATTTTAATTCCTAAATCTAGTGAAGAACCAGACTCATAGTAGACAAATTTCTCATTGTCACTCACAACAACCACTACCTCTGGACCTAAAAGATTTTTGAAGCTCTTTGCTGTATTAATGATTTCTTGCCAATCCTGTCCGTACATAGCCCCATCTCCCCTGTAAAAAATAAAACATACCCTCACTGCTTGGTGTAATTATGCTGCCTGGCTATCATTGCAAATGCATTAGACCCATGGCTTTGCGTCCCTACCTTTCAAGATTTACCCATTTTTGAAGTGAAATTCCCAGTAGCATATTCTACAATATTCTACATTTTTCTACAAAATCCTACTATTTGTTTTATGATCTTTATAATATAGTTTTATTTAGAGGAGCTATCAGAAGTAAATTTAACAAAAACGTGACATTCTTGTGACCAGTTTGTAAAAATATATTGGTATATTTATATTAATAAAGAAACTAGGAGGTGTTATGTTTGAAAAAAGTATTGGGTATGGTAGTATTACTGGCAATGGTGGCAATGTTTGTGGTACCTGCCTTTGCAGATGAAGCTACCGACAACCAAGCACAGGCATGGTTTAATCAAATGTTTCAAAACAAAAAAGCCTGGGTAGACCAAGCTGTAAAGGATGGGCGTCTGACCACGGAACAGGGTAAACTTTACAATGAACATTTTGATCAAATGTACAAGTTCCACCAAGAAAATGGTTATACCTGTCCCATGGGTGGCCCTGGTGGCGGTATGGGATACGGTAGAGGTTTTGGATCTGGAATGGGTAATGGACCCGGTTATAATGCACAACAATAATTAAGTCAATTAAACCCCAGGGTAACCTGGGGTTTAATTGACTTAAGGAATACCCGAAAAATTAATCTAAAAATTTTAAGGTGGCATTAGTAATATGGTTAATTATTTGTTGATCCTTCAATATTTTTACAAAATCATCTTTTTCAATAACTAAATATGGTTTGATGCTTCCTTTATCATGAAGTATTTCTGGTGCCAGAACCCCATTTTTAACATCAACCATCGAGAAACCGGCTAGATGCAGTGTATAATTTTCTACTGCAACACCTTTATCTGTGACATGGATCCCCAGCCTATAATTCATCACAGATAGTTGACCTTTTAAAATTCCAAAAATAAACGGGTGCTTTTGTGTAACAGAATCAATAAGCTTGTTATGAAGGGCTACCAACCTCTCCTTAACAAAAAGATTAAAATCTTCCAATGAACCCCCCCCTTACACAATACTGTTCTATTATATTTAACTAGAGTAGTTCATATGAAAGACACATGGAAGTAACCCCTCGACAAATTATTATTTTGGAGGCTGCTTTAGTAGACCTCTCAGGGCCTCAATAATAGAATTGTCATTTTTATCTATCATTGATTTAACGGTATTCCTAAGCTTTTTGGTTTTGGCCAATTGCTCCGCAGCACTACTTGCTTCCTTCAGCATCCCAACAATTTCTTCCGACGTTTTCACCTGTTTTGTTTTCTTCACATGCTCCCCTCCTTCTACCCATGAATTCGGTATATAAAGGACTAACTTTAGAACTTTAAAATAGGATGAAAAAAGCCCCAAAGACCCCGTCAGTTAATCTAAATCTTGGTCATACAATAACTCCATGCATAGGCTAGACAGAAGAATTAATCCGTTCTTTTTAACAAAAAATCTTCGACACTCAAAACCTTCAATGTAACCTGACCAGCTTGCATATAGCCTATTTACCTCTGCCTTATCTATATCATTGATATCATTCAAAGGTATTTCCCTTTCATACTTAGCAGCCAGATAATGGGCTATATTTTCCTGAGCCATTTCCTTCTCAATTACCCCAATGTCCTCTACATAACCTTTATCAATTAATCCATTTAGATATATTCCAAAACTCTTTAGTGTTCCTTTTATGTTCATATTTTCAACCCCTTCCACCGCATACTTCGGCAAAAAGGGAAACTTCCCCTTCACACAAATTACGACATATAGCAAATGATTGTTCTATTTTAAAACAGGTTTTTATGTGTAGCTCCCTTACTGAGCATTTTTATTATTAAGGAGCCTATAGTATTCATTGAGCACTTTATTCAACTCTTGACTGGCTTTAATCACTTCAGGATCTGTTAATGTCTTGCTACCTCCGGTACTATGTAACTTTTGCCTGAGTTCATTAATTAATTTAAGAATTTCCTCTTTATCCTTTGGCACTTTCATCCCTCCAAGCTTTTTCTTAGTTTATCCAAGCTGCTTTTAAAATACAAAAATCTCTAGTTTCCAATTTTTTAATTTTTTTCAACTAAAGGTTTGATGATTTAGCTTACAGAAATAAAAAACATATTATACTTCATTTTAAAAGAATCAACACCATATTGGAGGCTATAAAACAGAAAGGATGTGTTCAAATTGAATTATCAAAATCGACTACAACAATTAACTGAGCTAATAAAAAAAGCAGGAAAAACCATAGCCTTAACCGGAGCCGGCATCAGTACCGAAAGTGGCATCCCCGATTTTCGAAGTAAAAATACTGGACTTTGGAATCAATATGATCCTCAGGAAGTGGCTAGCATTCAGGCCCTCAAAAAAAATCCGGAATCATTTTATGCCCTTAACTTTCAATGGTGGGATGTTTGTTTGAAGGCAAAACCTAATAACGCCCATTTCGCCCTAGCTAGGCTTGAAAAAATGGGGTGGCTTCTGGGTGTTATTACCCAAAATATTGATGGACTGCATCAGCATGCTGGATCAAAGAGGGTTTGGGAAGTGCATGGGAATTTAAAGGGATGTTCCTGCCTATCCTGTAAAAAACAATTTGATATGGGTCAACTGCATAAACAGCTTCGATGTCCTTTCTGTGGTGGACTATTGCGTCCCGATGTAGTTTTATTTGGTGACGCCATGCCCGAGGATTTTTTTATGGCTGAAAAGGTTATGTCCGGTTGTCAGTTACTACTGGTGATTGGTAGCAGCCTGCAGGTATATCCAGTGGCAAGCCTACCCCAACTATCCAGTAAAACTGTTATCATTAACAAGGAACCCACTACCTGGGACAAACATTCCGACGTGGTCTTTCATGAACCGGCCAGCCAAGTACTCTGCGATCTTGTAGATTCTTTAAACAATCTACAAGGACCCTTTTATACAGGGGGTGATAAAACTATCCACAAGATCTAGTCAACAAATACTAAAAGAATTTCAAATGATACCAGATATTGGTAAATCAATAGCTAAGGATCTTTTTGATATGGGATATCGATCTATCGACGAGCTTAAAAACAATAATCCAGAAAGAATGTATGACAAACTCTGCTTAGTAAAAAGAACTAAAGTTGATAGGTGTATGCTTTATGTATTCCGCTGTGCTACTTATTATGCAACCTTTGAAATTCATGCCCCAGAGCTTCTGAAATGGTGGAACTGGAAAGACTGACAATTTAAGATAATCGGTTGTTATGGTACAAGTAATATGTTACCATAGGCAATAAACTTACCAGCAGAGGTGAAAAAAATTGCCAAAAGAGCATCCTAGTATTTCGAAATCACTGAGAACTACAGGTATACTATTTATTATTATCAGCTTCTTTGTATACCAAAAGGTAGAATTCGGGTTACTGGGGATTGGTTTCTTTGTCCTAGGTACAATGCAGTTTAAGTGGCCAAAGAAATAATGAAGAAGAAAGAAAGAAAGGAGGACAATTATGGGTGGCGGACCAAATTTAACCTATCATCGCTCTGATACTCCCCCTGCTTGTTATCAGGAGGTTCGTTTTGGTACTCGTGGGACTGCCTGCTTACGTTTTGGTTGTACCCCTGCCTGTGTTGCTTGTTCCTACTCCCGTGCCAAAAATACTCCAGCCTGTTATGAAAGCCTGCCAGGGTTTCCGGAGGATTGTATTTCACCCTACTTTATTCCAGAATGCAAAATTTTTTGTAAATTTGCGCAATCTAATTAGTTACGGATTTTTTACAAGGCATTCTTGATATGTTTTATTTCTTGAACACTACCCTCTTTATTAAAATAGACCCCAATTACATCAAAGCGGCAAGAAATCTTGGCAAACTCGGATTTGGTCAATAAAAATTGCTGGGCCAGCATTCTGAGTTTGTTTTGTTTTCT
The DNA here is from genome assembly GCF_000016165.1 of Desulforamulus reducens MI-1. GTDB lineage: Bacteria > Bacillota > Desulfotomaculia > Desulfotomaculales > Desulfotomaculaceae > Desulfotomaculum > Desulfotomaculum reducens. The sequence continues at coordinate 2,235,282 of NC_009253.1, forward strand.
GTAATTCACACTCTCTTCAGGGACACCAAAGGCCCTCCCAGAACGGGAACGAACTTCTAAGAAAACCAACATACCTACAGGATCCCAAGCAATAATATCCAGTTCCCCAATTTTACAACGATAATTTCTTTCCATTATATTATATCCTAGATTTTGAATGTATTTACAGGCTTCTTCCTCTCCCTTATTCCCCAGGGCCTTACGCTGAATACTCATGTTTCACTTCCCCTCTCTCTTTTCTATAGTAAAATTTTTATACTTTTCTATATCTAAAAAAGCTCTATGTAGACTTATGATTTGAGGTCTACATAGAGCAACAACTTAGCTAACAAACAGACAACTTTATTTACTAAAAAACTATTTTAACAGGAAGGATTGAGCAGCCATATTAGCAACTTCCGCCAATGGACCCGGGTAAATTCCTAAAATAATGGTAGCTACCATCGTAATTACCAGGGTTATGGTTGCAGCACCTCCCACATGAATAGGAGCCGATTCCTTAGGTTCATCCCTAAACATCACTAGGGCAACTCTTAAGTAATAATATACCGACACCATACTCATAATTAGACCCAAATATACAAGCCACATATGGTTCTCGACCACTGTTTTGAAAAGGTAGAATTTGCCCACAAAGCCAGCCAAGGGTGGAATCCCAGCCATGGATAGGAGACAGATCAGCATCACACTGGCTGCCAGAGGAGCCCTTTGGATGAGACCTGCATAATCTCTAATTTCATCACTGTTGGTTTGATTACTAACGATAGCCACTACCGTAAAAGCACCGATGGTCGCAAAAACATAGAGAAAAGCATAAAACATAACACCCTTAATACCTGCTTCCGTGGCAGATACCAATCCAACCATTATATAGCCTGCCTGAGCAATACTGGAGTAAGCAAGCATCCTTTTAATATTAGTTTGCGGAATGGCCACAAGGTTGCCAATCAACATGCTTAGTGCAGCCAGGACTGCCACCAGTAAAGTCCACTGCTCTTGTATACCGCCAAAGCCGCCCGCAAATAACCTTAGTAAAACCGCAAAGGAAGCTGCCTTAGAACCGACGGCCAGAAAAGAGGTAACCGGGGTGGGAGCGCCTTCATAAACATCCGGCGACCACATATGAAAGGGAACAGCCGATATTTTAAAGCCCAGTCCGGCCACCAACATAACCACCCCCACAATCAACAGGGGTGTACTTCCTTTGTCAGCAATTTCTCGGGCCACTTCACCAATGAGGATCGTTCCTGTGGCACCATAGACCAAGCTTAGGCCGTAAAGCAATACCGCCGATGATAGGCCAGCCAACAGAATATACTTCATCCCTGCCTCTAAGGATTTCGCCTCAAAGGATCGAAAGGCCACCAGAATAACAAATGAAATGGTCATTAATTCAAGTCCAAGATACAGCGTAATAAAGTCACCGGCTGAAGCCATAACCACCATACCAAGGGTAGTAAAAATAACCGTAGAATAATATTCAAATTGATTCCCAACCTGTTTGTCTATATATCGGAAGGAACCTAAGACAACTAGGATAGCAGAGATTAGACACAATATTTTAAAAAAGGTAGCATATTGGTCTACCAAATACATACCGTCTAACAGGACTCCTTGGTTGGACCAATTAATGATGGTGATTCCTAGTACCAGTAACAGCCCCAGCAGTGCAAAACTTCCTAATCCTCTACGGGAATGGGAGGGAACCAATAGCCCCAATACAAATGTGGCTAAACCAAGTATAAACAAAGCCAGTTCAGTGGTTATTAAGGCAAAATTAAATTCCATTTTTATCTCCCCCCTAACTGCAGGGCTTCATTAATATGTGCCAGAATAGGCGCTACCCCGCTATTCACCATATCAAACAGCAGTGAGGGAAGTATTCCTCCAATGACCAGAACGCTACCCAGTACAACCAGCGGTACCAGTTCAGCTCCCCGAATGTCTTTAATATGGTTGTATTCTTCTCTGGCAGGTCCAAAGAGAGTGTTGGCACCGGCCCGTAGTACATACAACGCTGTTATAATAATTCCGGCAATGGCCACCACTGCCAGTAAACCAAAGCTCTTGAAGGATTGTACAAAAATTACAAACTCGGGCACGAAACTAATTAACCCCGGTAAACCCAAGGAAGCCAAGGCTGCCATCATAAAACCTACGGACAGCCGAGGTGCCTGATGGGATATCCCCCCTAGATCTGGAATCCAACGGGTATGGGTCTTTTCATAAATAAATCCAATCATAGAGAAGAACAAAGCTGCCATCACACCATGGGCAAACATATTCGCCACAGCCCCGTTAACCCCAATCACTTGTAGGGAAGCTACCCCCAGTAGTACATATCCCATGTGAGACACAGAGGAATAACCGACCACATATTTAAGATCTTTTTGGGCCAGTGCTCCCATTGCGGCATAGGCAACACCAATCACACCCAAAACTGCAATATAGGGAGCCCAAAATTTAGCACCCAAGGGCAGTACAAAAACAGCAAACCGAATCAGACCGTATCCCCCAATTTTCTTTAATACCCCTGCGTGAATCATAGAAACTGCAGTAGGGGCACCAGCATAGCCATCCGGTGACCAGGAATGGAAGGGCCACATGGAGAGCAGTGATCCAAATCCGATTAGCATTAATGCAAACATATAGATTTGGAACTGTTCCGGAAAGGCAACCTGTGCCAGTGCTTCAAAGCTCATATTGGGTACACCGGTTATGGCTACAGACTTTACAAAGGTAGCAATAACCCCTACCAGCAGGAAGGCAGATCCAATTAACAAATAAATGGTCAGCTTCATACCGGCATATTCTTTGGTAACTCTTTTTGAGCTCCCCCAGATGATAACCATAATGTAAATAGGAATAACCACTACTTCATAGAACAGCAAGAAGATAAACAAGTCTTGGGCTATAAAGGTTCCCATAACACCAGCAATTAAAATAAGTAAATAAATCATCAGTTCCTTGGCCCTTAGTGTTACATTCCAAGATGCAAACACGGCTGAAAAACCGATTAGATTGGTCAGCAGCAGCATCGGTAAACTCAAGCCGTCCACTGCCATATAATAGGACACCCCAAGGTCTCGAATCCACGGAATGGGTCCGCCGAAATCTACCCATTGTAGGCCTCCCAAGGTTTGGTCGTACCCAAAATAAACGTACAAGCTGAGGAGCAACGCAGTTCCTGTACCAGCGGCAGCTACCCATTTACAAAGCTTTTCTTCTTCCTTTGGGATAAACATAATAACAAAGGCAGCCAGCATAGGAGAAAGCAAGGTTATAGTTAGTACCGGGATACTCATGATTTAACACCTCCCATGATACCGGCTGAGGTGGAATCTCCGAAGGCCAGCACCACAGTTATTACCAGCAACCCGAGGAAGAAAAACAAGGCGTAGGTCTGCATTTTACCAGTTTGAAAATATCTAAAACCCTGCCCGGACACCCTAGTAAATTTAGCCAGTCCGTTAACAACACCATCCACGAAGTAAATATCAAACCAATACAGCACTTTAGCCCCGGCATCCACAACTTTTCTAGTGAACCACTGGTAAAGTTCATCGATATAATATTTATTGTAAGAAAGGTTGTAGATGGCCTGGTACTTCTCTGCCAATTGCTTAGCCCTTTGTTTTTCCTCATCCTTCAAGTAGAGCATATAAGCCAAACCTATGCCTGCTACAGCAATAACCACTGATAACAGCATTAACCCGTAGGCTGGTTCCCCATGATGGGGCTGTCCAAAATGAATCCACTCACCCCAGAGGTTTGCCCATGGTGTACCAACCAGACCTCCTACGGTGGCAAAGCCTGCCAGTACCATCAGCGGAAAAGTCATGTTTAAGGGAGACTCATGGGGGTGATTTTCCGGTTTTTCTTGACCAAAGAAGGCCAAGAATATCATGCGCCACATATAAAAGGCTGTAAGAAAGGCCGTAAAGGCTGCCATAAAGAATAGAACATATCCAAAGCCATGTCCGTGGTTGGCATATTGCAGCGTTACGGCAAGGATTTCGTCTTTGGACCAAAATCCTGCAAAGGGAGGGATACCTGCAATGGCTAACCCCCCTATCACAAAGGTCCAACCCGTGATGGGCATCTTTTTAATCAATCCACCCATCTTCCAAACATCAGCCTTATCATGTAAAGCGTGTAATACTGAACCTGCCGCCAAGAACATCAATGCCTTAAAGAAGGCATGGGTCCAGAGGTGGAACATACTGGCTGAAAGACTCCCGACCCCTAAGGCCAGCATCATGTAGCCCAACTGGGATACGGTGGAGTAGGCCAGGATACGCTTTATTTCTCTTTGCGTAATGGCGATGGTGGCAGCAAATAGGGCTGTAAAGGCCCCTGTAAAGGCCACAACCTCCATGGCTCCTGGAACTTCAGCAAAGAGGAAGAGTGTTCTCCCTACCAAATAAACCCCTGCAACCACCATGGTAGCAGCGTGAATCAAGGCTGATACAGGTGTTGGTCCTTCCATTGCATCCGGCAACCATACGTGCAATGGGAACTGACCGGACTTACCAATGGGACCGATAAATACCAATATTGCAATAAGAGTCAGCAAACCAATGGAGATGCCTAATTGTTCATAGTTGGGAACCCTCTGGGCCAACTCGGTTAAATCCAAGGTGCCAAAGAGAATCTGTAAAAAAAGCAAACCCAAAAGCATACCAAAGTCACCAATTCGGGTGGTCATAAAGGCCTTTTTGGCTGCCTCCCGGGCAGAAATTTTAAAGGTATAAAAACCAATCAGCAGATAAGAACAAAGACCTACCAGTTCCCACATCACAAACATTTGTAACAAATTGCTGGAAATAACTAATCCCAACATAGAGGCTGCAAAGAGTGACATGTAAGAGAAAAATACTGAGTACTGAGGGTCTCCCTCCATGTAGCCCGTGGAATATATCTGAATCAGAGTTGCCACCAAAGAAACCATGAAAAGCATCATGGCAGAGGTGGGATCCAGCATTACCCCAACCTTTACCGTAAACTCTTCCATACCAAACCATCTCAGAGAATAAACCAACGGCTCTTCAATAAAGTGTGGATTGGTAAATACTCCGTAAGCAATGGCTGCAGCCAAAACAAAAGAAGATGCCATTGCTAAAACAGAAATCGATGAGCTTAGTTTTGGTAAGGGCCTGGTAAGAAAGACAATAATGGCAAAGGCCATTGCAGGTAACAAAGGTACCAGCCAAGCATGACCCAAAGCAAATTCAACCATCTGTTAACACCTACCTTCCAACCCGTGTCCTACCATTTCATCAGATCAAAGTCATCCAAGTTTACCGAATGCCTATTTCTAAAGATGGCAATGACAATTGCTAATCCTAGGCCCACTTCAGCAGCGGCAACGGTAATGACAAAAATAGCAAATATCTGTCCGATGAAAGCCTCCGGGGTAAGAAATTTATTTATAGCCACCAAGTTAATATTAACTGCAGAAAGCATTAATTCTATAGAAATGAGTACAGCAATGGCATTCTTCTTTGAGATGGCACCAAAGGCACCTATGGCAAAAAGTGCTGCACTCAGTCCAATAAAATATGAGGGATTAAGACCTGTCCCCATTTGCCTTCACCTCCTTGACCAATACCAGGGCACCTGTAAGGGCAACAGTCAACAGAACAGCCGCCACTTCAAAGGGAATCACATAATCAGTTAACAGGATCGGTGCCAAGCCTTGCACAGTTTTTTCTGGCACCGCTTCCCCACTGAGGGTCCACCGGGTCCTAGCCATTAGTAAACCAATAGAAATAAAGAGGCCACCTATCAATGGAAAAGCAATTTTATAACGGCTGTTCATTGGGTTAGAGTTTTCCATATCCTGTCTTTGGACCAACATAACACCAAAGGCAATCATGATACAAACTGCACCCGCATAAACCAGCACTTGCACCATTGCAACAAAATCTGCATTAAGCAAAAGAAATATTCCCGCTACCCCAATAAAAGTAACAATTAACCAAAGAACACTGTGTACCAAGTTTTTTAAGGTTACCACCAGCAGGGCAGAACCCAGGACCAACCCGCTCAGCAGGACAAAGGCTATCATCACATTGGTATCCTCCATTACATCCCCTCCTTGCCTGTTCCTTCGGGATTTTCCTTCGCTTCCTCCCTAGCTTTAGCTGCTTCAGCCGCAGCCTTTTCCGCCGCCGCCCTTCTAAGTTCTTCTTTTTTCTTTTCAACCTGCTCCGGTGAAACAAATTGAATCTTAATATCTGGGCGGTTATATTGGGTTAACTCAAAGTCATCCGAAAATTTAATTGCATCCTTCGGACAAGCCTCTTGACACATACCACAAAACATACAGTACTGCTGGTCAAAATCGTATCTGGTCACCACTTTCTTTTTATCCACTGTATCTGTTTCCAGTTTTATAACATTATTGGGACAAGCGTTCACACACTGGTTACAGGCAATGCACTTATCATAAAAAAACTGTGGCCTGCCGAAAAATCTCTCTGGGATTGGCAATCGCACCTCGGGGTATTGCACCGTTACCTTTGGTTTAAAAAAATGCTTAATCGTCACTCCCAGACCCTTTATTAGACCCTTGCCATGCAATGCTATCACCACCCTAGTGTTTGATACAGATATTTACCAATACCAGTTAAGAAAATATTCGCAATAGAAAGAGGAACCAGTACCTTCCAACCAAATTCCATTAACTGATCCACCCTAACCCTTGGATAGGTCCAACGGAACCACATGAAGAGAAAAATCATCACATATACTTTAAACAAAAACCAAATCCAGGATGGAATAAAAGTAAGCCCAAAGGGTGCTTGCCAACCTCCTAAAAACAAAGTGGTTGCCATTACGGAAACAAGCACAACATTGGCATACTCAGCCAGAAAGAACATGGCAAAACCCATGCCACTATATTCAGTAAAGGGTCCGCAGATAATTTCCGATTCTCCTTCTACTAAGTCAAAGGGGGCCCGGTTTGTTTCGGCAACTCCTGCGATTAAGTAAATTAAAAAACCAAGGGGTTGCAGAAAGATAAACCAAACTCCTTCCTGTGCCTGGATAATTTCGCTCATGTTTAAGGTTCCGGTTAAAATGATGACCCCGACAATGGATAAAATTAAAGGCATTTCGTAGCTTACCATTTGAGCCACTACGCGCATACCTCCAATTAAGGAGTACTTGTTGTTAGAGGCCCAACCAGACATCCAGACAATTACAGTTGATAAAGAAGCTACAGCCAAGAAGTAGTAAACTCCTATGTTCAAATCGATGGCCACCATATCTTTGCCAAAGGGAGCAACAGCAAAGACTGCCAAGGGTGGCATAAAAATCAACATAGGTCCCAGCAAAAACAACTTTTTATCTACACATCTAGGAATAATAATTTCTTTGCTTATTAATTTCCCGATATCCGCTGTGGTCTGTAACAAACCCAAGGGTCCAACCCGGTTAGGACCTATCCGACACTGCATATAGGCCGATACTTTCCTTTCCATGTACACCAGCCAGAGAGCACTGACTAAGATGTATACAAGAATAGCACCTAATTTTAAGAACATTACTATGAAATCAGTTGCCGCACCGGGTAGGCCAGCGGACCCCAGCAGGGTCCGAGACCCGCTGGCTAAATTAACAAATAAGTTCTCCACTTTGCCTCACTCCTACAATCTAAGCATCAACTTCACCTAACACGATATCAATGCTGCCAAGAATGGCAATAACATCCGCTATCTTCCAGCCCCGTAGCATTTCATTTAAATAACCCAAGTTTACAAAGGATGGGCGGCGGAAGTGTACCCGATAAGGTTTGGTACTGCCGTCACTAACAACATAGGTACCCATAATCCCTTTAGAACTTTCAATCTCTGCATAGGCTTCTCCCACAGGAGGTTTTATCATCTTTGGTATTTTTGCCCTTATGGGTCCTTCGGGTATTTGATCCATGGCCTGTTGAATAATCCTCGCTGACTGTTCCATTTCTAATAAGCGAATATAATACCGATCAAAGCAGTCACCCTTAGTACCGAGGGGAACCTCAAACTCAAATCTCTCGTACACACTGTAGGGCCTAACCTTCCTAAGATCATAATTAACACCAGTAGCCCTCAGGACCGGACCCGACAGACTCATATCAATGGCCTTTTCCGCCGATAAGATGGCAACATTCTTTGTCCTGGCTTGAAAGATTTCATTTCCGGTAATTAGGGTGTTATATTCTTTAATGGCCTCAGGCAGGTAATCTACAAACTTTTTGCACCGCTCCATAAAACCATCAGGAATATCATAGGCTACACCACCTATCCGCATAAAACTTGGAGTTAGCCTGGCACCGGAGATCATTTCAAACAGGTCCATAATTTCTTCACGATCCCGGAAAGTGTAAATAAAGCCTGTCAGTCCTCCAATATCCGCTGCGTAGGCACCGGTGGCCACCAGGTGGCTGGCAATTCGGGATAATTCCCCAACAATAACCCGAATATATTCAGCCCTTTCCGGTATTTCAACCTCCATTAGCTTTTCAACAGCATGTACATAGCCCCAGTTCATTAACATACCTGCCAAGTAATCAAGACGATCTGTATAGGGAATAACTTGAGTATAGGTTCTGGACTCAAGTAATTTTTCAATACCCCTGTGCAGATATCCCGGAACCGGTACAGCCTTTACTACAGTCTCACCATCCAGGGTTAAAACAATTCTAAAAACACCGTGGGTACTGGGATGCTGCGGACCTAAATTTAATAAAAATTCTTCGGTTTTAATGGTCAACGTGTATCACCTCTCATAGGGCCTATTCTCGGCCACCCTCCCACTGATAATCCCTGCGGAGAGGATGACCTTCCCAATCATCGGCCAGTAAGATTCTCCTTAAATCAGGATGGTCCGTAAAGACAATGCCCAGCAAGTCAAAAACTTCCCTTTCCTGCCAGATGGCTCCACCCCAGATGGGCACCATTGAGGGAACCTCTGGGTTATTTCGATCAAGCCTGGTCTTTACATGAAGCATTTCTGGATGTCCTATGATACAAAGGTTATAGACAACCTCAAGATACTCCAAATAATCCGCTCCAGTTACATTGGTAAGATAATTAAAACCGTAAATTTCCTTTAAATCACGCATAAATAACATCAGTGACTCTACCGGCACTGTTAAATGTCCTTTTTCGGATACCTCTAATGAAGGGTATTTATTTGTAAGTTCTTGGATAATTTCTGCCAGTGGTTTACCGTTCATCGCCACGTTTCACCACCTCAGGATTAATAATTTTTTCTTTTAATTTCATAAACCCATGAATAACTGCATCGGGCCGGGGGGCACAACCAGGAATATAGACATCCACCGGGATTAATTTATCCACCCCGGGAACAACACTGTATGAATCCACAAAGGGTCCACCGGAAATAGCACAGCTACCCATGGCAATGACATATTTTGGCTCTGCCATTTGCTCGTACAGACGAACCACAAAGGGGGCTGCTTTTTTAGTCACCGTGCCGCATACCAGCATCACGTCTGCTTGTCGTGGAGATGCCCGCATTACCTCATAGCCAAATCTGGCTAAATCAAACCTAGCCATATTAGCTGCCATTAAGCCTTCAATGGCACAACAGGCCAAACCAAAACCCATAGGCCAGAGTGAATTTGCCCTAGCCAGATTCAAGAGTTTTTCCAAGGGACCAACGGACACGGTTCGAGCAACCTCCCCGATGACAGCCGGTTCAGCCCCTAGCTTTTTTAAACGTTTTACGGTTTCCTCATACATCTCATCTTTAGCTACCGGGTTGGCGGCTTTGTCTTGATCCTTTATTTCCACTCAAGTGCACCTTCCTTCCAGGCATACCAAAGTCCTAAAACAAGAATAAAGATGAAAAGAAACATTTTAATAAGTCCTGCCAAACCAAGATCTACAAAACTGACAGCCCAAGGATAAAGATAAATTACTTCCACATCAAAAATGACAAACATCAAGGCATAGGTAAAATACTGCGTCTTAAAGCGCACCCATGTGGCGCCTTCTGTTGGCAGCCCACATTCATAGGTTTCCAGCTTAAATTTATTTTTGCTGCGAGGATGAATAAGGAAGCTTGTCAACATCCCACCGGCGCCAAAGACAATACCAACCACGATAAACAAAGCCACTCCTATCCAATCTGACAATTTATACACTCCTTTCTTAAAATTTAAATAGCTGTATTGCAATAGAAATAATCTAAAATTATTTCCACTTATGTAAAATGCAAAATCTTAGCCAACTATTTCTGAAGCGTACTATCTCTATCAATAGTCACACTTTATCTTGTCCCATTCTGTATCAAAAAAATCTTTCCGTTCCATCTTGTGTCAGTTTGCTGTGCTGGCCAATGGTAAATTGTATAATTTTGGAACACCTACGGGCATCCCCCTCTGCTCAAAAATAAAGCATTTAATTATTACGTTAAATGATAAGGATTACACACTACCTGTGATATTAGTCATAGATAAAAATAAAACAGACTTAAAAATCTGAAAGTCTGCATTTTGTAATTCAGATTATTAGTTGCTCCTTAATATTATTCGCAATTGAAACAATTTATTTATTATTTTGATAATTTTAAACACTTTTTTTCCTTTTGTTTTATCAAATGCTTTAAACATTAATATAAATATTATTTTCCAAATAAGATAAGAATTCCTTCACAAGTTGCAAAAATTATCTAAATTATTTTTCAACTTATGAAGGAATTAGCATAATCATTCAAACATTTCAATTTGTTCATTGTCCTTGCCAACTAAAAGTTCACGTATAGGAGCATAAGTTTTTCTATGTATTGGACTGGGTCCATATTTTTTAAGCGCCTCCCTGTGTGCCTTTGTTAGATACCCCTTGTGACTGTTAAATCCATATTGAGGGTATTTTTCATGGTACTCAAGCATCGCTCCATCCCGAGCTACTTTAGCCAGTATTGAAGCTGCACTAATGGCAGGGATAAGATCATCTCCCTTTACAATGGCTTCAGCCGGAATGTCAACCTCTGGTAAATGAATACCATCCACATAAACCTTATTAGCTCTAATGCTTAGACCTTCTATGGCCCGCTTCATAGCAAGCAATGTAGCATGATGTACATTTAGCTGTTCAACTTCTTCTAGACTAGCCTGCGCAATGCACCAGCTTAATGCGTATTGCTTTATTTCCTCTGCTAAAATCTCCCTCTTACGTGCACTCAGTTTTTTTGAGTCCCTTAACCCCTCAATGGGGTGTGCCGGATCAAGAATGCAAGCCGAAGCATATATTCCTGAAATACAAGATCCACGACCCGTCTCATCCACACCGCATTCCAAAACCATACTCTATCCTCCTTAGCCCCTGCTTATAATCCTATTAGACTTACAAAAATATAATAGCATTCTAGCTAGTCAACATGCATGGATCATTAACATTATATTTCCCCTGGGTATTCGCTTCCAGGGGAAATCTTCCCTGTTTATTACTATGTTATTTTACATGGGGGGTAAATCCAGGGTGTAACGTCCCAGGAGTCCTTCCCGGAACTCTTTTAGAATAAGCTGGGCAACCTTTGATTCGTCCACCAAACCGCCAGATACCAGCAGACCTCTTTTGACTCCAATATCCCATAATAGCTTTGTGGCTTCCGGATTTAGTTCATTCATTCTATATCTTTCCTTTAATTTCTCTGGGTTATATTCAGCCAGCCATTGCAAAAGTTTAAGGGACACTTCATAGATATCAAAAACCTGTTCTTTGATAGCGCCAGTTACAGCCAACTTGTAGCCGACTTCAGGGTCTTCAAATTTTGGCCACAGAATCCCCGGGGTATCCAATAGTTCTAAGGAACCCTGGGTCCGAATCCATTGCTGGCCTTTGGTAACACCCGGCGTATCACCGGTCTTGGTTGCTTTTCTGCCCACCAGACGGTTAATAAAGGTTGACTTACCCACGTTAGGTATACCCAGTACCATACAACGAATGGCCCTGGGGCGTCTTCCTTTGGCAGCAAGTTTGGCCATCTGCTCGGCCACCAACATAGAAGCCACCCTTGGCACCTCTTTGAGTCCTTCTCCCTTAATAGTATCCACAGCTATAGCTTTAATATAGGGTCGATCCAAGGCCCGTTGCCATTGCTTGGTAATGCTTGGATCAGCAAGATCACTTTTATTTAAAATAATCACCCTTGGTTTTTGCCCCAGTATTTGATCAATCATTGGGTTACTGCTGCTAACAGGAATACGGGCATCCAAAAGTTCAAAGGCTACATCCACCAATTTTAGAGCATCTTGCACCTGACGTTTGGCTTTGGCCATGTGCCCTGGAAACCACTGAATCTGAATATCCACTTTGGTACCTCCATAAAAATAAAAGCTTCCGTAAGAGTTTACCCGGAAACAGCCTCTTCGAAAGCTTAAATCTAAAAAATATTATTTAGCTAAACTAATCCTGTTCAGGGGCCAGTAAATGACTTCTGCTTTACCAATGATTAGCTCCTTATCCAAGAAGCCCCAAACTCTACTGTCATCACTGTTATTCCGATTATCACCCATCATAAAGTAATGGCCCTCTGGAACAATCTCAGGACCAAAATCCTTAAATTTAAGTCCCTTTGGCAAATAGTTCTCTTCAATGGGCTGATTGTTTATATATAAAACACTATTCTTGATCTCTACGGTTTCTCCACCTTTAGCAATCAATCTTTTCACAAAATTTCGACTGGGATCTAAGGGGAACTTAAAGACAATAATATCTCCCCTCTGGGGCTCTTTTAAATGATAGGTGATCTTACTGACAATAATTCTGTCCCCTATCATTAAATTGGGCTCCATTGAACCAGATGGTATAAAAAATGGTTCTAAAATAAATAGGCGAATAACAGCAGCCAACAAAACTGCTATAACAACCGATTCCAACATCTCACGAATAACTGATTTTTTGGGTTTGGTTTCTTTTTGTTCATCATTATGTGGATCCAACCGCTCCATAAGTCATACCCTCCCCAAAAGCCAAAAAAGGGACTGGTTGCCAGTCCCCTCTAGTTTAGCGAGTGCTAAGCTCCTTAATACGAGCTTTTTTGCCACGCAGAGCGCGCAAGTAGTAAAGTCTGGCTCTACGCACTTTACCGCGACGAACCACTTCAATGCTGTCAATTTTGGGAGCATGCAGAGGAAATGTTCTCTCTACACCTACGCCATAGGAAATACGGCGTACAGTAAAGGTTTCGCTTAATCCGCCGCCACGACGACGAATAACAACACCTTCGAAGGCCTGAATACGTTCACGGTTACCTTCAATAACTTTGTAGTTAACCTTAATGGTATCACCAGGTCTGAAAGACGGAAGTTCTTTTTTAATTTGCTCTTGTTCTAAAGACTGAATGAGGTTCACTTGTTTGACCCCCTTCCTCGCCTAGACGTTCTTACCTTTCCCAGAGGCAGCGGACCGTCCGTAATTAACCAACATTTGAGATTATATCATATTCTGCCCTGTTGGGCAAGAATTTCTATTTCATCTGCTTTAGGTTTAAAGATAACAGAAGATTTTGCAGTTCCAGTAAAACTTTCTTATCTTCCTTTGATAATTCTACATCTTTTAGTAACTCTGGTCGACGTTCTAGGGTTCTTAGAAGGGACTGCCGTCTGCGCCACTTTCGTATATTCCCATGGTGACCGGACAGTAGAATTTCAGGCACTTCGTAACCTCTATACTCCCTGGGCTTAGTAAAATGGGGATGCTCCAACAGACCGTTATAAAAGGAGTCTTCTTCAGCACTGGCAGTCTCACCCAATACGCCAGGAATCATCCTGGCCACAGCATCAACAACCACCATTGCAGGCAGTTCACCACCGGTGAGAACATAGTCACCAATGGATATTTCATCCGTTACCAATACTTCTCGAACTCTTTCATCAATTCCCTCATAATGGCCACAGACAATAACCAAATTTTCTTCTCTGGCCAATTCCTTAGCATATTCTTGGGTAAAGGGCTCCCCCTGGGGACACATCATGATTACCCGGCCAACCTGACCAGCGTTCTTTGCTTTTAGGTGATCAAAGCATTCAAACAAAGGCTCCGGACCCATCACCATGCCTGCACCACCGCCATAGGGAGTGTCATCCACTGTATGGTGTTTGTTTTGGGAAAAATCCCGTATATTGATAGTGTCGATTTGTAGAAGATTGTTTTCCTGGGCCCTCTTGAGAATACTGTGGTTGAACGGTCCTTGAAACATCTCAGGAAAAAGTGTCAGAATATCTATTCTCATGTTTTCACCCTATTTATATTAATCCTTCCAGTAGTTCGACTTTCATTTTTCCTTCGGTAATATTAATTTCCTTAACAACGGATTTAATGGCGGGAATTAAAATATCTTTTCCTTCACTTCTTTTCACCACATAAACATCGTTGGCTCCGGTTTGTAATACCTGGGCTACGGTTCCCAATTCCTGTTCGTTTTCATCAACAACTTTTAATCCAACAATCTGAAAGATATAATAATTGCCTTCGGGCAGCGGAACTAATTCCTCCATAGTAACTTGTAGTAGTCCACCCTTTAGTTTTTCGGCGGCTGTCATATCTGGAATTTCAGAAAATTTTATAATTATAAATTGTTTGTGTTCCCAAACTCTTTCAATGGTATAATCCCTGCGTTGACCCCGGAGCAGAACAGATATCTTATCATTTTTTACAAATCGTTCCGGAAAATCCGTGGTAGGAATGATCCTTACCTCCCCCTGGATTCCCTGGGTGTTCACAACTTTTCCAACGGTTATGTACTCTTCTGACAATTGTTATCCCTCCGGATGTAAAGCACGAATTTCTACCACTTTTCCGTCTTCAAGAATAATTTCGGCATTCATCAATTGGTTCCAGTCATCTCCCACTTGTACTTGAACAAAACTCTCGACTTTACCCTGCAGGACTTCGGAACCATTGACTAATTTTCCAACATCTTTTATTTTATCCAACAGCATAAGCCTGGTATCCAATCGTTTCTGTTTTTCCTGCTCTACCTGGGTCAGGGCGGCCTCTGCTGCACTGGGATTTTTCTTAGCAATTTCCATTAATTTACCAGTTTGAAACTCCAATTGCTTGAGTTCTAATTCCAGCTTTGTTACCTTTTGTTGAAATTCCACAGCTAACATCCTTTTATATTGATCGGTTACACGAACCTTTACCATAACAGGGCGAGTAATGGTTAACATTGAATTACCCCCTAGATGATAGTAAAGGAGGCTTTGCAGCCCCCTTTACAAACCGGTTATCCAACCGCTAAACAATTTCAACTACAACTTTTTTGCGCTGCTTTGTTGCCGCAGCCTTAACCACCGAACGAATGGCCCGGGCAATACGCCCTTGTTTACCAATGACTTTACCCATATCTTCGGGTGCCACCCTAAGCTCAATAACCACGGATCTTTCCTTTTCCACCATGGTTACCTCAACTTTGTCCGGTTGATCTACCAAGGCTTTGGCAAGTATTTCTACAAGTTCTTTCACAGTTCTGGACCTCCCCTGGAAACCTTAGGCCTCATTGGTCTTGGCCCGACCTGGGATAATACCGGCTTTTACGAACAGTGACTTGGCAGTATCAGAAAGCTGGGCGCCTTTCTTTAACCAATCTTGAGCCTTTGCCTCGTCAATTTTTACTTCAGCGGGTTTCTTGATGGGATCATAATAACCAATCTCCTCAATGAAACGGCCGTCACGTGGAGAACGGGAATCGGCAACCACTATACGGTAAAAGGGGTTTTTCTTAGCCCCCATACGTCTCAGACGAATTTTAACAGCCATTGTATTTTCACCTCCTTAAACAGGTATCAAATTATTTATTGAAAGAAAGGTAATTTCATTTTTCCCTTCTTGCCACCCTTGGTCATATTGGATATCTGTTTCATCATCTTTCTTGTTTGTTCAAACTGCTTTAACAATTGATTTACATCCTGTACCCTTGTGCCACTGCCCCGGGCAATCCTTTTTTTACGGCTGCCATCGATCTTTTCAGGATGGTGGCGTTCCCAAACAGTCATAGAGTAAATTATGGCTTCCACTTGTGCCAATTCTTTGCCATCCAGTTGCTGATCTTTAAGCTGCTTGGTTAATTTACCCATACCCGGAATCATACCTAGTACTTGTTCCAGTGGACCTAGCTTTTTTACTTGCTGCATCTGTTCCAAAAAATCCTCCAGATTAAAATCCGCCTGACGAATTTTCTTGTTTAATTTGGCAGCCTGCTCAGCATCAAAATTTGCCTGGGCCTTCTCGATTAGGGTTAGGACATCACCCATGCCCAAAATCCGGTCTGCCATGCGATCCGGGTAAAAGGGTTCCAAAGCATCTAATTTTTCGCCCATGCCGGCAAACTTAATGGGTGTCCCAGTTACCTTCCTAACGGATAAAGCAGCACCACCCCTGGCATCACCGTCTAGCTTGGTCATAACAATACCATCTAAACCAAGCTTTTGGTTAAAGGTATCCGCCACATTAACAGCTTCTTGACCTGTCATGGCATCTACAACCAGCAGGATTTCATGGGGCCTAACAGTAGATTTAATATTGGCCAGTTCATCCATTAATTCTTCATTAATGTGTAGTCGACCCGCTGTATCAATAATCACTAAGTCCCTACCAGTACTGTTGGCTTGTTCCACCGCTGATTGGGCAATTTTAACGGGATTTTCTTGTCCCATGGAAAATACCGGAATATTTAGCTGATCACCCAGAACCTGTAATTGCTTAATGGCAGCCGGGCGGTAAATGTCTCCAGCCACCATTAAAGGCCGACGCCCCTGCTTACTTAATAGCTTTGCTAATTTGCCTGCTGTGGTGGTTTTACCAGCACCCTGCAGACCCACCAGCATAATAATGGTGGGGGGCTTAGGTGAAAGATTTATCTTTGCCTGGGTACCGCCCAGTAATTCTGTTAACTCGTCCCTAACAATTTTGATAACTTGCTGGGCCGGGCTGAGACTTTCCAAAACATCCTGTCCAACAGCCCTTCCCTTTACCTGAGCCACAAATTCTTTAACAACCTTAAAGTTAACGTCTGCCTCCAAGAGAGCCATCTTAACTTCCCGCATAGCATGATTAACATCATCTTCGGTAAGGCGTCCTTTACCCTTTAACGATTTGAAAATTTCATCCAGTCGTTCGCCTAAGCCCTTAAACATTCAGACGCCTCCTTTACATATTATTTATGGATTAACGATTTAAAGATCCTGGCGTTTTTCTAATATTTTTTTTAGTATGCCTTTGGATTTTTCCAATCCTTCGGGTGCCTCACCCGATTCGTATCCATCAAGCAGATTTATTACTTCTACCAAGGACTTGGATTCCTGACTAAACTTACTGACCAGTCCCAGTTTTTCTTCATAGTTTGTTAAGGTCTGCTCGGCTCTCTTTAATGTATCATGAACAGCCTGCCGGGTCACATTGTATTGTTCTGCTATTTCGCCCAGTGATAAATCTTCTCCATAATACAATTCAATAAAATTTTGCTGTCTTTCTGTTAAGAGGCTGCCATAATAGTCATTTAGAAGATTAATTTTATGAAACTCTTTCAAAGTTTAGTCCCCCCTTCACCCATTTGAGTATAAAGGACTTTCACTTTACAGATTTATTTTACTGAAGAGACTCCACCCTGTCAAGGGAAAAGATTTTATAGGTAAACTTTCTTTGTTTTTAATTAATTGTCATTTGTTCAGCCCGTCCACATACTTTATTGATAAAAGAAATATTAGGAGGTGGTGGACTTGTCCCACCAGCACTGTAAATGTGGCTGTATGGCTCCCATCAATCTTGAGCAGGCCCTTGGGTTATCCCAGGGAGAAATTAAAGAAATGCACAGTCAGTATGTAAACGCCAGTCTGGTTACCCTGTTAAGTCTTATTAATTTTGATACGCCATTTATTTCCGCCCAGGGTGTGTCCGTCTTTGATGATCAGGGCAATGAATATCTGGATTTCCTGGGTGCCTACGGCGCTTTAAACCTGGGTCACAATCATCCACAAATTCTGGATGCAATCCAAAGGGTTAAAACAATGCCCAACTTGCTGCAATCCTCCATCAATGGTATTACAGCTGCTCTAGCCCATAATTTATCCCATTTGACCCCTGGAAATCTCCAGCGCTCCTTTTTTTGTAACAGTGGTGCCGAAGCTGTGGAAGGTGCTTTAAAGTTAGCAAGGATTGCCACCGGCAGACAAAAATTTGTTCATTGTCATAATTCCTTTCATGGTAAGACCTTTGGTGCTTTATCCGTCACCGGCAGGGAAAAATACCAACAGCCCTTCCGTCCATTAATTGCACCTTCTATAGGGGTTCCCTTTGGTGATCTGGAAGCTCTTCAGGATCATCTTAGATCAAGGGATGTGGCTGCCTTCATTGTGGAACCGATCCAAGGGGAAGGGGGTATCCTAGAACCTCCTAAGGGATATTTAGCTAAGGCTAAAAATCTATGTGCCCAATATGGTTCTCTCATCATTGCCGATGAAGTTCAAACAGGTTTTGGCCGCACCGGAGCTCTCTTTGCTTGTGAGACTGAAAAACTGGTGCCAGACATTCTCTGCCTAGCTAAATCATTGGGTGGTGGTGTAATGCCCATCGGGGCCTATATAACCACCGATGAAATATGGCGAAAGGCTTACGGTACAATGGAAAAAGCGCTGCTCCACACTTCTACCTTTGGAGGAAACACCACTGCTTGTGCTGCAGCATTAAAAACCATTGAGGTTATTATGGAGCAAGATCTGTGTCAACAGGCGCGCGAAAAAGGTAGTTATTTTTTGACTCATTTAAATAATCTAAAGGAAAAATACCCCTTGTTAAAGGATGTCCGGGGTCGTGGTTTAATGATTGGGTTAGAGTTCCAGCCGCCCGAAAGAATCTCAGGCAAATATTCTCTTAAATTCACCATGAATGTTATCAACAAACTGGCCCAAGCATACATGGGTAGTCTGGTGGCTGGAGAATTGCTGAACAAACACCAGATTATTACTGCCTATACCCTAAACAACCCTAACGTTATCCGTTTGGAACCACCTTTGATTGTCACCTATGAACAATTGGATCGTGTTCTCGACGCTTTGGAAGAAGTGTTATCCAATCACACCGGATTTTTTAGCATGGTCGGTTCCGGTGCTAAAAATATTATCTCGAAACTAACGCATACTAAATCCTAATTACTATTTAGGTTCCATATGGTTATAGTAAAAATTGTGCTAAAATAAATAAAAAACCATGGAGGAACCTATGATTAATCCCTTTGGTAAACCCATCGAACAGTTAGAAGAAGAGGATCTAGACAAATTAATTGAGGCGGAAACTTCCGAGGGAATTTATGTTGAATATAAAGAGGATTTCCCAACCCACCTAGCTAAAATTGTAGCCAGTTTTGCCAACACCTTCGGTGGTTGGATACTAATAGGTGTGGATGCGCGTAACCCCAGGAATGTACCCACCTCATTTCCTGGGATTGGCATATCCAACGATCCTAAGGATCGTTTTAGAAATATCTGCCGAGATACCATTACTCCGGTCCCTTTATTCGATTCCAAACTGATTTTAAAATCAGCAGATCCCTCTAGGGGCATCCTGGTTGTTCGTATTCCAGAAAGTTCATACCCGCCTCATATTACGCGGGATGGTCGTATTTATCGTAGAAACATGGAAGGGTCCGATCCCGTAGGAGAAACCGACCGCCATATATTGGATCGATTATTCGAAAAATCCAGGCACAATAAAATTGAGGTTAAGGCCTTTATCAATCGAAAAATGCAAAAAAACCAACATGAAAAAGTTATGTTTAAAGTCATGTGCTGCCCTATTCCCCTTAATTTAAATTTGATTGAACCTTTTTTTGTACCCGAACGAATCTCCCGATTTAAAAGGATGGCCCGAAATATTTGGAAGGGTACTCTACCCAAGAACATTCGCTTCGAACCGGAGGGTTTTGCCTTTGAAGACCATGAGCAGCGATTAGAGATTCTGCGATCCGGGGTAATTTGCTATTTCACACCCATCCCTACCTCTATAAAAAGCATTGACCGTGACAGTGAACCTAGACAGTTAGAATTTCTAAAATATCAAACCCTTCAGATAGCCCTGCTACGTACCATTAAATTAGCCCGGGAGGTGTACCGCTTCAGCGGGTATATGGGGTTATTTGTCCTTAAAGTTGCCCTAGAGAATATTGAAGGAAAAGGTTTGGATGACCCCAAATTTTTTGACTTTTATAAAACTGTTCCAAACCCCCGCTGCAATTATTCCGATATTATACTCCCCTACGGTTTTAACCCAAAGGAGGCAAAGACCATGGAAAATCCTCGCCAACTGGCTGACCCCCTGCTGGGATACATATACCGCTGCTTTGGCTTCGAAGCCCTTGATACCCACACCATAGCCAGATCGGATTTGTCAAGATAGCTGTGGGGTCACGGACCTATTTCTCTGACTACCAGACCTGCAATACCACACACTTGAGATAGTGGCTTTCTGGATAACCCAGTAACATTGGATGATCTTTGGCCTGGCGCCTTAGTTCCACCAGCCTTAGCTGCCTTCCGGCATCTCTGGCAGCATCTAAAATCACGTCCAGGAACATATCCTCATGCATGTGATAGGAACAGGAACAGGTAATCAAATAACCACCTGGGGGTAATAGTTTCATGCCTCGCAGATTAATCTCCTTATATCCCCGTATAGCCCCTTCTATGGCCTTACGGGACTTGGTGAAGGCCGGCGGATCCAATATAACCACATCAAATTTCTCTTCCGCCCGTTCCATGGCCCTTAGCTCATCAAAGCTATTGCATTCCTTAAAGGTACATCGATCACCGTAACCGTTCAACTGTGCATTGACCCGGGCCACTTCCAGAGCAGGGGCCGCTATATCTAATCCTAAAACTTCCTTAGCTCCATATTTAGTAGCATACATGGAAAAGGTACCAGTATGACAGAAACAGTCCAGTACCCTGCTTCCCTTCACCAGCCCCTGCAAAGCCATCCTATTTTCCCTTTGGTCGAGGAAATACCCTGTCTTCTGGCCACCCTCCAAGTCCACAACAAATTGAATGCCATTTTCTTTTATCACGACCTTGGGGTCAAAGGGTTCTCCAATAAATCCGGTTATCAGAGGTAATCCCTCAAGTTTTCTCACCGATACATCGTTTCGTTCATACATCCCCTTAGGTTGCACAATTTCCTGTAAAAGCTTAAAGATGGTTTCCTTATGCACATCTATACCAAGGGCCAATGTTTGTACAGACAGATAATCACCAAACTTATCGACAATTAAAGCAGGTAAAAAATCTGCTTCACCAAAGATAACCCGACAGGCGTTGCTCTCCCTTACAACCTTCTGACGATACTCCCAGGCACCTTGAATTCTCTTACGGAAAAACTCTTCGTTAATTTCTTCCTCTGAATTCCTAGTCATGATGCGAACAGTAATTTGCGATGCAGGGTTGATATAACCGCGCCCCACAAACCGATCACGAAAATCTACGACCTCTACGATATCACCGGGATTAAAATCCCCAATAATTTCTTTTATTTCACCCCAATAGACCCAGGGATGCCCCCCAGCAATGCGTTTCTGTTTTCCCTGATGCAATACTACTTTGGTCATCAATACAAACCCCCAATTCACCCAATTCTTAATAGTATCACCACATGATTTATGCGCTAATATAAAAATGGAAGTGAGCATAAAGTATCCCACTTCCTCCTCCGGGCTAACAATTCTATTTACCGGCTAAACGTGCTGCTCGCTCCCTAACTTCGTACATTACCCTTTCCTCATCAATGGTTTTAACAACCCTGTCCAACATGACAACCTTACCATCAATCACAACGGTGCGTACATCCGAAGAATTGGCGGCATAGGCTATATTTGCCACCAAATTATGACGGGGACACATATGGGGCTGTTGGGTATCCAGCAAAATAACGTCCCCCCGCATGCCTTCCTTTATCAGGCCCACTCTGTCTCCCAGCCCCATGCACAGGGCACCGTCAATGGTCGCCATCTGTAGGGCACGATAAGCTGGTATCACTTCTGGATTCATAGTACTAACCTTTTGCAGAAAAGAGCCTGCCCTTAATTCTTCCAACATATCCAGGTTATTGTTACTGGCTGTTCCATCCGTACCAATACCAACTGTGGCACCCAATTCCAGTAACTTGGCTACCGGCGCGATGCCACTGGCTAACTTCATATTACTTTGGGGGTTATAGGCAACACCCATGGCCTTTTGGGCTAAAATATCCATATCTTCCTCATCTAAATGGACACAATGGGCAGCTAATACGGGTAATTTAAATAATCCCAATTGGTCTAAATGTTTCACTGGGGTCTTGCCATACTGCTTTTTAATGTCCTCAAATTCTGTCAATGTTTCCGCCAGATGGATATTGATGCCAAGCTTGTGCTTGGCCGCTAAATTCATAGCCTTGTCCAGGTAATCCGGTGGGCATGTATAGGGTGCATGGGGAGCTACCATCACCGTAATCCTGCCATCTGCTTTGCCGTTCCAGTTCCTTGCCAGTTCCTCTGCTTCAATCAGGGCTTTGTCAGCAGTGGGTGCTATACCGATCATTCCCCGGGACAACATTGCCCTCATGCCCGTCTTTTCCACTGCTCTGGCAACATCATGCATACAGTCGTACATGTCACCAAAACAGGTGGTTCCGGACTTAATCATTTCCAGACAGGCCAGCATGGTTCCCCAGTAAATATCCTCATTGGTCATTCTACCCTCAAAGGGCCATATCTTTTCAGATAGCCAGGTCATCAATGGGAGGTCATCGGCATATCCTCTGAGTAGCGTCATGGCAGCATGGGTATGGCAGTTAATAAAGCCCGGCATCGCCACCTGACCATCTGCTTCTATGACCTCATCCATATCAAAGGAACCGGATGCAGATCCTGGCAATCCTACGTGAGTAATCCAGCCGTCCTCAATTAAAAGCTCTCCGGTCTCTATAATGGCTTCTGGACCTTCCATGGTTAGAATTGTTGCCCCGCGGATAAGTAGTCTATTCAAAATTCATCTCTCCTAAAACTGCTCCCCTTTTGGGGGTGCTCTCTATTTTTGGGGCTGGCCATAAGAGCTACGGTAAATCCTAGATAGCTCGGACACATCTTGGTCCGGTATAACGACAGGTTTGCCCAGGGATTTAGCCCAAGCATAGATCCTTGCGCACTTTTCCACCACTTGACACACCGTAAACGCTTCTTCAACCCTTCGGCCAACACCCACTAGCCCGTGATTCGCCATCAGTACCGCATAGCGTTCACCAAGGGCTTTAACTACATTTTGAGCCAGTTCTTCTGTCCCCGGCAAAGCATACCGGGCCACTTCCACAGGACCGCCAACTAGCATTGCTGCATCTTCTACCACGGGTTCTATGGGCTCCCTTAAAACTCCAAAGGCTGTTGCCACTTCACTGTGAGTATGTACAATCCCCAACACATCTTTTCTGGCTCGATAAATTGCAAGGTGCAGGGGTGCCTCGCTGGATGGCTTTCGGTACCCTTCGATAACCCGACCGTCTAGATCCAGTACAACCATATCAGAAGGCTGCAGATTAGCATAATCCATACCACTGGGGGTAATAACCACAACATTCTCTGCCTCTAACCGGCAGGAAATATTTCCCCAGGTTCCTGCAACCAAACCAGACTCCAACATTTTTCTCCCCAGCCGGGCCACCGTTTCTCTTACTTTTTCAGTTGCCTTTACCATTACTAACTCCTGCTTAGGTACCATGGTTCCACTCGTTAATATAGGCTTCTTGCTCAGGCGTGAGGGAATCAATATCCACTCCCAAAGATTTTAGTTTTAGATTGGCCACTCGGTCATCAATTTCCTTCGGTACCACGTATACTTCATTAGATAACTTTTTAGCATTCTCCAACACATATCTAGCGCTTAGGGCTTGAAGAGCAAAGGACATATCCATGATCTCTGCCGGATGTCCGTCACCCGCAGCAAGGTTAACTAGACGCCCCTCTGCTAATAAGTAAATTTTCCGGCCATCTTTCATGGTAAACTCCTCAATGTCCTTTCTAACAATCCTCCGGGAGGTTGCTAAGGCTAGCAAATCTGGTTTGTTAACCTCCACATCAAAATGTCCAGCATTACAGAGAATAGCCCCGTCTTTCATACGTTCATAGTGTACGCCAGTGAACACATCCTTGCATCCAGTAACTGTAATAAAAATATCCCCCAGTTTAGCAGCTTCTAAGCTATTCATGGGATGGAATCCATCCATATAAGCTTCGATGGCCTTTACGGGATCGACCTCTGTAACAATCACCTTGGCCCCCATTCCCTTGGCACGCATGGCGATACCTTTACCGCACCAGCCGTAACCCGCTACTACTACAGTTTTCCCCGCAGTAATCAGGTTTGTGGTACGCATTATACCGGACCATACCGACTCCCCTGTGCCATAGCGATTATCAAAAAGATACTTACAATAGGCATCATTTACGGCAATCATGGGAAATTTCAATTCCCCCTGTTTGGCTAGGGAGCGTAGGCGCAATACCCCGGTGGTGGTCTCCTCGCAACCTCCCAGCACCCGGGAAGCAGCTTCTGTTCTTTCGGTATGCAACAACTGAACAACATCACCGCCATCATCAATGACAATGTCCGGCTGGTCATCTATTAAATGCAGTAGATGTTCTTTATACTCTTCATCGGTAGCATTGTACCAGGAATAAACATTCAGTCCTGCCGCTGCCAGAGCTGCGGCAACATCATCCTGGGTAGACAACGGATTTGAACCAGCAATGGAAACCTCCGCACCACCGGCCCTCAAAACTTCTGCCAAATAAGCGGTTTTAGCCTCTAAGTGAATGCATACCGCCACCCGGTACCCTTTAAAGGGTTGCTCCTTTTCAAACTGTGCACGGATTTCATTCAATACCGGCATATGTTGGCGAACCCAGTCAATCTTTAAACGACCCGCAGGGGCCAGGTTAATATCTCGTACAATGTAGTCAGGCATAGTACTCCTCCTACTTTTTATTACAGCATATTTTAGCAAGGTTTTCAGCAAAGGGCGGTAAAACAACACCCCTCTCCGTAATAATCGCTTTTACCAGTGAATTTGGTGTCACATCAAAGGCAGGGTTCCATACCTGAACCCCTTCTGGAGCCATGGGCTGCCCACCATGATGGGTCACCTCTTGGGGGTCCCTTTCCTCAATGGGAATTTCCTCCCCGGATGAAAGACTCATGTCAATGGTTGACAGAGGAGCCGCCACATAAAAGGGAATGTTATGATGATTAGCCAGTACCGCCACACCATAAGTACCAATTTTGTTTGCCACATCGCCGTTGGCAGTAATCCGATCTGCACCAACCACGATACAATCAACCATTTTTTTGGACATTAGATAACCAGCCATATTATCGGTAATGAGGGTCACTGGAATTCCCTCCTGCACCATTTCCCAGGAAGTTAATCTGGCTCCTTGCAAAAGGGGTCTGGTTTCATCCGCATAAACATGCACCTTCTTACCCTTTTCATGGGCAGCCCGCACAACCCCCAAGGCTGTTCCATAACCCGCCGTTGCCAGGGCTCCAGCGTTGCAGTGGGTCAGTACACGGGCTTCCTCCGGTAATAACTCCTGTCCATATTCGCCCATCTTTCGATTGCTTTCAACATCTTCGTTATAGATGGCATGGGCTTCTTCCAACATGATTTTGCGTAGGTCTTCGACATTCTGCTCTGGGGCAGTACTTAGACGCATCATCATCCGATCCAAGGCCCACCGGAGATTGACCGCCGTTGGTCTGGTTGCCCCCAATTCACCAGCAATGGCTTCCAATTTTTCCAGAAAGGTTTTCCGATCCGTGGCATCCACTTGTTGCGCTCCCACCACCAGACCATAGGCAGCAGCCGCTCCAATGGCCGGGGCTCCTCGAACAGATAATTTTTTTATTGCCTTACCAACAGTATGATAATCTGTACACTGGATATATTCAATGGTACGGGGCAGCTTGGTCTGATCCAGCAGCTGCAGTTGGTTATTTTCCCATATAATTGCGTTCAATTATGATCACTCCTTATTCAGCCTTTCCAATGCCTCCTGACACAGGCAACCCCTTTCGGGGTCAATTAAGCTGATGGCCTTCATGGCAAGCTTCTTTAAATTCCCAGCATTCTCTGCCATTACATCCAATACTTCCTGATGAGTTAATTTGGTTGGCGAAATACCCGCCGCATAATTCGTAACCATAGAAATATTGGCATAACACATTTCTTTTTCACGGGCCAGCACAACCTCTGGCACACTGGTCATACCCACCAGGTCCCCCCCAAGCAATTGATACATTTTAATCTCTGCTGGAGTTTCAAAGCGGGGTCCCTCACAGGTAACATAGGTTCCGTAGCGGTGATAGGTTAACCCTAAGTCTTCCGCAGCCGAAGTTAACACTTTACGTAGTTCCGGGCAATAGGGGTCTGTCATATCAATATGTACAACCCCTTGCTCCCCGCCTTCAAAGAAAGTATTCTTTCTTACCTTCGTAAAATCAAGAAATTGATCTGAAAAAACGAAATGACCCGGGGCCATGTTTCTATTCAAAGAACCCACTGCTGCGGTGGCAAAAATACTCTTGACACCCAATTCCTTCAGAGCTGCAATATTTGCACGATAATTTACCAGATGCGGCGGCACAGAATGTCCTACCCCGTGACGATTCAAGAAAGCCACCGATTTCCCCTGATAGTCGCCGATTTTCATACCCACTTCCCCGTAGGCAGTGCTCACTTTTTCATCCCTTATGTTATCTAAGATATTCGGGTCATAAACTCCGGTTCCACCAATGATCGCTATTCGGACGCTCACAATGGATCCTTCCTTTCCTCAAAATATAAGATTAGCATGGTTTATACAAACTTCAAATATTCTCCTTCTTGGTTATGTTTTCCTCTAAAACAGGTTAATTTTTTAAAAGGACTTTCCGATATACCAAAAAACACCCCATGCCGGGGTGTTCCTTGTTTAACCATTTGCGTTTTTAAAGGTTTGGCAGCAGGTGTCATCGTTACTGTTGGCTGGCGTAGCAGCTAAATTACTTAACTGTGCATTGGGTCCAAAACCGCCACCTTGAGCATCATTTTGTACAATGATTTGATCTGCTGTACAAAAGTTTCCTTGCTTATAATACTTGCAGTTGGAAACTGTGCATGCTACTTCTGGCATTGATATCCCTCCTTTTAGTTAAATCCAATCATAGGATTTGATTTTTATAGGGTATTTATTCTTTGTATCTTAATTTCTTATTCTTCATACTATTCTGGTTCTGGAAAAAGAAAAAGAACTTCTGGGCGCCATCACCAAAAGTTCTTTTCTTAGAATGATTATGCATTGTCTTTAGTTTTACCATAAAGGGCATTAATAAAGTCCTTTGGATTAAAGGGACGTAAATCATCCATTCGTTCACCAATGCCAATGAGTTTTACGGGAATGGCCATTTCTGTCACAATAGAAGTAACCACACCACCCTTGGCTGTGCCATCTAACTTGGTGAGGGCAATGCCAGTAACATTAACAGCCTCACTAAATATTTTTACCTGATTCAGTGCATTTTGTCCTGTGGTGGCATCCAATACGAGCAGTACCTCATGGGGCGCCCCTGGCATTTCCCGGGCCACAATTTTATGCACCTTTCTCAATTCATCCATTAAGTTGCTTTTATTATGCAAACGGCCAGCGGTGTCAACCAAAAGGATATCTGCTTTACGGGAACGGGCCGCATGAACAGCATCATAGGCCACAGCCCCGGGATCGGAACCCTCCTGGTGTTTAATAATGTCCACCCCTACCCGATCGGCCCAAATCTCCAGTTGGTCAATGGCAGCTGCCCGGAAAGTATCTCCGGCTGCCAATAGAACTTTTTTTCCCTGCTCTTTAAAATTATGGGCCATTTTCCCAATGGTGGTGGTTTTACCCACACCATTCACCCCCACCACCATAATAACGGTGGGTCCCTCGGGATTTAGTTGAATGGGCGTTATCTTTTCACCCATCAGGTATTCCAATTCTTCCTGGAAAATCTCCTTTAAACGAGAAGCTTCCTGCACATTTCTGGCTTTTACACCTTTGCGCACCCGTTCAACCAATTTCATGGCTGTACTAACTCCCACATCAGCCTGTATTAATACTTCTTCCAATTCTTCATAAAGGTCCTCATCAATGCCCGTACGACCTGTGACCACCTGATCAATTTTTTCAATAAAACTTTGGCGGGTTTTGGTTAAGCTTTCTTTTAATCGGTCAAAAAAGCCCACTATCGTAAACCTCCAGTACAGCCTCAATATTTTTGGTAAAAGCCTGTCCCTAATATAATGCCATATAATTGGCTATGTCAACCATATCTCTAAATAAGATCACTTTACAATTTGAGTATGTTTTAAGCCTTAAGCCAACTGTTTTTTGCCCCGAACCGTTTCCATGGACATGGATAGAATCCGCGTTACACCAGCCTCATCCATGGTTGCACCATAAAGGGCCTGCGCTTTTTCCATGGTGCCTTTGCGGTGGCTAATCACAATAAATTGAACCTCATTGGATGTATTAGATAAATATTCAGCAAATCGGTTCACATTGGCTTCATCCAGAGAGGCTTCAATTTCATCCAGTACACAAAAGGGGCTGGGTTTATACTTTAGGATAGCAAATAACAGTGCAATGGCTGTTAAGGCCCTTTCCCCACCAGATAGTAATGATAAGCTTTGGTTTTTCTTACCCGGTGGACGAGCTGTAATTTCTATGCCACAGGTTAGAGCATCTCCACCAGTTAGATTCATTGAGGCGCCACCCCCTCCAAATAACTGCTCAAACACATGGGAAAAATTTTTGTTAATAATCTTAAAAGCATTCTCAAATTGGCTAGACATTAGCTTGTTCAGTTCATCAATTAATTGCTCTAAGGAGTTTCTACTTTCCTCCAAATCTGCCCTTTGCTCCTCAAGGAAATGATACCTTTTCATAACTTCCTGGTACTCGTCCTCTGCCCCGGCATTCACTGCTCCCATTTCGGCCATACGGGACTTAAGATCTTGTAAATCACTACGGGCTTGTTTTTTATTTGCAGCAGGTTCAACAGCCAATTGAGAAGGATCCTCTATCCCGTTTTCCCTCAGTCTTGTTTTCAAAAGTTCCAATTCTGTTTGAATACGGGTCTGCTGTAGTTCCATGGCATGTACCTTCTGACTAGTCTGCAACCAGAGCTGCTGCTTCTCCTGCAATCTTTTCTCAAGATTCCCAAGGTTTTCGCTGACAGCCCCCTGTTTGGCCTGTTCTGCCTTAAGATTTCCCATGGCCATTTGATGTTCCTGTTGCAAGCGCTTTAAGTCCATACCTACCTGGGATAACTGTTCTTGCAATTCACCTTTTCTCTTGTCCATTTGCTGTAATAGCTCCTGGGATGACGCTAAAGATATCTTTCGTTCTTCAATTTCCTTTTCCAGACGGTTAATAATTTTTTGCACGCCAAGCATTTCCTGTCGCAATTCAGCCTGCCGAACTTTTTCTTGATAGAGATTATTCTCCATATCAGCCTTTTTCTCCCTGGCCTTTGCAAGCTCTTCCTGGGTGATGCTAATATCCCTTTGCAATTGTTCCAGTTCCTGTTCCAGTAATGCCAGTTTAGCCGCTGCTTCCTGCTCGGACTGAGACCACTGGGCCATTTCCTGTTCAATATTGTGCATTTGGTATTGGCTTTCCTGCCTGCGCTCATTGGCTCTGGCCAATGCTTCCTTGGCTTTGGTTAAATCCATTTCCGCCGCCTGAAGCTCCAATCCCAGGGTTACTAATTGCTGCTGCGAAACCTTATATTGTTCAGTGCATTGCCGTTGATGTTGCTGTTGTTCCCCAAGAATTCCCGTCAGTTTATGTACCTGATTATGCAGATCCTGTACAACTTTAGCCAGTTCATCCCTCTCCCTGCGGGTATGCAGCATACCTCCGATATTCCGGACAGTACCACCTCCGGATAATGAGCCTCCTGGGTTAAATAATTCGCCTGTCAGGGTTACAATACGGAGTCTTTGCTGCATTTGTCTGGCAACCTGAATGGCATTATCCAGGGTATCAACCACCACCAGACGTCCCAGTAGCAATTCAACCACCACACGGTATTTAAGTTCTACCTCAATAAGATTGGCTGCTAGTCCAACAACACCAGGTAGTCCCAGGGCCCTTTTTTCCCAGTCACCAGGAGGAGTTGGTCGTAATGAATCAAGGGGCAGAAAGGTAGCTCGCCCAAGGTTTTGCCTCTTCAAATAATCAATGGCTTCTTTGGCTTGCTGGGATGTTTCTGTAACGATATTTTGCAGTGCTCCTCCCAGTGCAGCCTCCATGGCAGTCTCAAAACCCTTGGGAACTTTGATCAGATCCGCCACAGCACCGCATATACCAAGGGCACGGCTATTGTTATTGGTGACCGCCCTTAGCAACTCCCTAACTGGTTTTATGAAACCCGTGTGGGAGTTCAGGTTTTCTTCCAAAACCTTGAGTCGGGAATGCTTAGCAACCATTTCTTCCTTCACGGCCAAGAGCTTAGATTGCACCCGCATCAACTCGTCACGTAACTTCTCCAACTTAACCTCTGACTTCTGCTGTTCCTCCGCCAACTGCAGCTTTTTCTGATTGAGTTCCTCAACTCTTTTTTGGGCTGCATCTATGTTAGACTGCAAGGATATTCCCTGGTCATGAACTTCCTGGGCCACCCTTTCTATATGCTCCCGGCGATGACTTAGCTGTTCCTTACGGTCCATAGCTTGGTTTTGAATGTTTCGTTGGTTGGCCACCCTATTCAACTGTTCAATTAAATCAGTGTTAAGGTTTTGAAACAAATCCTGCTTTTGCAAAACTTCCTGTTCGATACCTTCCAGTATCTGATGGGAATCGGAGGTATTCTCCAACTCAATACTTTCCTTAATCTGTCTAATCTTTTCCTTTTCTACAGTTAGCTCCTGGTTAAGTTGCTGCAAAAATACCGTGGAATCCTTTTGATACTGTTCTATTCTTTGATATTCAGAAACCTGATGATTAATTTGCTCAATGGTTAAGGCTTGTTTATTTTTTAAACGGTCTATGCCACCGTCCAACTCAAGAATTTGTTCTTTTAAGAGACTGATTGACGCTTCTATTTTAAGGAACTCAGACTTAGCTTGAGTGATTTCTTCCTCAAGGGCTGGTCTTTCATCCTTGTATTCTAGTTTTAAACTTTCCAGTTGGCTTGCCAAATCATTAACTTTAACTGAAAGATCATCCCAATCCCTTTTGTACAAAGATAATTCCAAGTTCCAGGCCTGCTCATATAGCATTTTATATTGCTTCGCCTTCTCAGCCTGTTCTGCCAGTGGGTCGATGCGTCCCGACAATTCGTTGATAATATCGGAAACCCTGTTTAAATCCTGCTGCGCGGAAGTTAGTTTCCGCAGGGCCTCTTCCTTTCGGTGTCGGTATTTTACAATGCCTGCCGCTTCTTCAATGATAGAGCGTCTTTCCTCGGGCCTGCTGCTTAAAATTTCATCGACTTTACCTTGCCCAATAAGAGAGTAGGCCCCGCGGCCTAAACCGGTATCCATAAATAGTGCATGGATATCCTTAAGCCTGCAGGGCACCTTGTTAATCAAGTACTCACTTTCTCCAGAACGGTATAAGCGCCGTGTAACTGATACTTCCTCATAGGGCAGGGAGAACATTTTTGCCGTATTATCTAATGTTAAAGTCACTTCTGCCAAACCAACAGGTTTTCTTTTAGCACTGCCGGCAAAGATCACATCTTCCATGCGACCGCCCCTTAGAGAAGAAGCCCTCTGTTCACCCAGGCACCAGCTTATGGCATCCGAAATATTACTTTTCCCACTCCCGTTGGGACCCACAACAACGGACAAGCCAGAATGCAACTCTAACTTAACACGGTCACCAAAGGACTTAAAGCCCTGTATATCCATTCTTTTTAAAACCAATGCTCTGCCCCCTGTAGTCCGTTTCTTTATCGGATTGGTCCAGCTGATTTATGGCCGGATTTTCCCATGCCTTCAAGATGCTGAAAGGCATCCTTTGCTGCCTGTTGTTCAGCTTCTTTTTTAGAGTGACCGCTCCCCTTACCGATGACCTTTCCTTTGTAGATCACCCCGGCTGTAAAGGTTTTGTCATGATCGGGGCCGGATTCATCCATGATGGTGTAGGTTAAGGGGTCTGGAGATGATTGTTGCAGTATTTCTTGTAATTCTGTTTTATAATCCCTATCCAATCTTCCAGCCACAACATCGTCGATAATAGAACTGAGGCAGTTTAAAACAAAATGTCTGGAAATTTCCAACCCCTGATCCAAATAAATAGCACCCAGTAATGCCTCAAAGGCATCAGCCAAGATGGATGGCCGCTCCCTGCCGCCGGAACGTTCTTCTCCACGCCCCATGCGCAGGCAACGGCCCAGGTCCAATCCCCGGGCTACCTTTGCCAAGGAGGGCTCACATACTGAAGATGCCCTCATTTTCGTTAGCTCGCCTTCAGTTCGATCTGGGAACATTTTATATAAGTGTTCACTGATAATCAGCTCTAAAACTGCATCCCCTAAAAATTCTAATCTTTGATTATGACACAAACCATGCCCCCTGTTTTCATGAACACAAGAACTATGCGTTAGTGCCTGTATCAGCAGTGTAGGATTATGCCACTTAAAACCCAAACGTGTTTTCAGGCGATTAGCTTGCTCGTCTTGTTTAGACAAATGAATCACCACAGCTCTAAAAATTAAACTTTTTAAAGGCCAGTGTTACGTTATGTCCCCCGAAGCCAAAGGAGTTAGAAAGTGCCACATCGACATTCATTTCTCTGGCCTCATTGGGTACAAAATCCAAATCACAATCAGGATCAGGGTTTTCATAGTTAATGGTAGGCGGTACCATACTATTTTTAATGGTTAGAATGGAGGCCATTCCTTCTATGGCTCCAGCTGCTCCCAGCATGTGCCCGGTCATGGACTTGGTTGAGCTTACCACTAACTTATAGGCATGTTCTCCAAATACTTTTTTAATAGCCCCAACCTCCGCCACATCCCCTACGGGAGTAGAAGTACCATGGGCGTTGATATACTGAACATCCTCCGGTTTTAATCCTGCATCTTCCAGAGCCATGCGCATAGCTGATGATGCACCATATCCTTCCGGGTCTGGAGCGGTAATATGGTAAGCATCGCAGGTACTACCATAACCTACGATTTCAGCATAGATATGAGCTCCCCGTTTTTGAGCATGTTCCAGCGTTTCCAGCACCAGCATGGCTGCACCCTCACCCATAACAAACCCGTCCCGATTAGCATCAAAGGGTCTGCTAGCTTGCTCGGGTTCATCATTATTAGTTGTCATGGCCTTGGCAGCACAGAATCCTGCTACGGCCAGGGGTGTAATCGGTGCCTCCGTTCCACCAGTGATCACAACCTCAGCATTACCCCTTTGAATTAGCTTAAAGGCATCGCCTATGGCATTACCACTGGAAGCGCAAGCAGTAATGGTTGTAATGTTGGGACCCCTTAGACCAAATTTAATGGCGATCTGGCCTGCCGCCATATTGGCAATCATCATGGGGATCAGGAAGGGACTAATCCGGTTAGGTCCCCGGTTTACCAATACCTTGCATTGTTCCTCAAAGGTTTCCATTCCACCAATACCAGAGCCAACGATAACACCGGTATGGTCCTTATCCAAAGCCTCCAAGTCAAGACCCGCATCTTCTATGGCCATGGCCGCTGAAACCACTGCATATTGGGAAAACTTGTCCATACGACGGGCCTCTTTTTTATCTAGATACTTAGAGTAATCAAAATCCTTTACCTCACCCGCTATTTGGGTGGAGTATTCGGACGGGTCGAACCTGGTGATTCTGGCAATTCCAGAAACACCCGAAGTAAGTGCAGTCCAGAATTTGTCCAGCCCGGTGCCCACAGGGGAGATTACTCCCAGACCGGTTACAACAACCCGTTTTGACAAAATAACTTCCTCCTTACATTTTGAAAAAAGCTTAGCACTTTATACCCTTGGTTCACCGCCCTACAAGCATTATAAATATACTAGGGATTAAACCATCGGAGGCCTTTACTTTTCCTATACTTTCTTGTGAAAAAAGTCCCGGTTTTAATGCCGGGACTTTTAACCAAAACTACTGGCGGTCCTGAATAAACTTAACGGCATCGCCTACAGTGCGAATTTTTTCTGCCTCTTCATCAGGGATTTCCAGACCGAATTCTTCTTCTAAAGCCATTACTAACTCAACAATATCAAGAGAATCAGCGCCCAGATCATCCACAAAAGAAGCTTCCATTTTTACTTCAGCTTCCTCAACACCCAGTTGATCCACAATAATTGCTTTAACCTTATCAAACATATCTTCACCCCCTTCCGGGATATTAAATCTTTAGCTCTAATAATGAATATCGAGGCGATAGCCACGACAGTTACATTGCAATTCCACCATCAATGCCAATGACCTGACCTGTAATGTAGCCACAGAAGTCGCTGGCCAGAAAAGCAACCATACTGGCCACATCTTCCGGTGACCCTAAGCGGTTTAAGGCGATGGAAGATACCATCTTTTCCCTGGCTTCAGAGGTTAAATGTTCCGTCATATCCGTCATAATAAAGCCTGGGGCCACCGCATTTACCGTAATATTACGGGGACCCAGCTCTTTGGCCATTGATTTGGTAAGGCCAATTAAGCCAGCCTTAGCCGCAGAGTAGTTTGCTTGACCGGCGTTACCATATTGACCCACCACCGAAGAAACATTAATAATACGACCTGAACGGGCCTTCACCATTGGTCGGGCCACTGCTTTAATGGTATTAAAAGCGGATTTTAGGTTAACTGACAATACAGAATCCCAATCTTCCTCTTTCATTCTCAGGATTAAATTATCCCGGGTAATCCCTGCATTATTCACTAGGATGTTAACTTTTCCAAACTCCGCCAACGTAGCAGCCACCATTTCCTGTACCTGTTGGGCATCTGATACATCTGCTTTGTAAACTAATACCCGTCGACCCATCTCACGAATGGCAGC
This sequence comes from Desulforamulus reducens MI-1, assembly GCF_000016165.1. Lineage (GTDB taxonomy): Bacteria > Bacillota > Desulfotomaculia > Desulfotomaculales > Desulfotomaculaceae > Desulfotomaculum > Desulfotomaculum reducens. The sequence continues at coordinate 2,270,359 of NC_009253.1, forward strand.
GGCGGTTTCTTCCGCAGCCTCAGTACGACCAGCATAGTTTACCACGATATCTGCCTGGGCTCCGGCCAGGGCCAGGGCAATGGCTTTACCGATTCCCCGAGATGCTCCAGTGACAATAGCAACTTTACCATTCAGAAACATTTTAGCCAACCTCCTTGAACAGTGCAAGGACTTTTTCCAAGCTTGCCAAATCTTCCAGGTTGCTAGTGGTTATTTCCTTAGAAATTTTCTTAACCAAACCGCAGAGAACTTTACCTGGTCCTAATTCCACCAAGGTATTAATTCCCTCAGTAGCCATCCTTTGAATGCTGTCTTCCCAAAGAACTGCACCGGATACCTGTTTAGCCAGGGACTGTTTTACTTCTTGTACTGTCCTTACATAATCAGCACTGACATTGGCTATAACTGGAATTGCCGGATCACAAATCTCTATTTCTTCCAGTATTGGGGCTAGTCTTTCACCTGCCGGGCGCATAAGACTGGAATGGAAAGGACCACTGACAGCTAGGGCAATGGCTCTTTTGGCACCAGCGGCACGGCACAGCTCCATTGCCTGCTGTAATGCTTCTTGTTCCCCGGCTATAACCACTTGACCTGGGCAGTTGAAATTTACTGGTTCAACCACCCCATGGGACGAGGCCTCCAGGCAACAGGCAACTACCTTCTCTCTGGCCAAACCAAGAACCGCTGCCATTCCACCGGACCCAACAGGAGCCGCCTCCTGCATAAACAGGCCCCTCTGACGAACAACCTTAACGGCATCCGAAAAATGGACTGAACCGGCGGCCACCAGGGCAGAGTATTCGCCCAGACTGTGCCCGGCCAGCACCGAGGGAAGTATGCCGCATTCCTGTTGCAACACCCTCAGGGCTGCCACACTAACTGCCAATAGGGCAGGCTGAGTATTCACAGTGCTATTGAGTTCTTCAACTGGTCCCTCAAAGCATAATTTTGTTAATCCAAAGCCTAACGAATCGTCTGCCTCTTCCATGGTTTCACGAACTACTTGAAAGTTATTATATAACTCCCTGCCCATGCCCACATACTGGGAACCCTGGCCCGGGAAAACAAATGCTACCTTAGTCAATTTCTAAAATTCACCTCCAGCTAACCGCGCTAATACTTGCTCTGCACCACCAATAATTTCCTGAATGATCTCTTCGGCCGGTTCTATTTTTTTAACCATACCACAAATCTGCCCAGCCATTACAGAACCTTGCTGGATATCACCTTCTACCATGGCCATGCGAAGACGTCCAACCCCCAATTTCTCCAATTCTTCAAGGGAAGCACCCTGACGCTCTCTCTCTTCAAAATGCCTAGTCAGCTTATTACGAATAACCCGTACCGGGTGCCCTGTACTACGGCCAGTAACAACGGTTTCGCGGTCTCTGGCTTTAATCAAGATGTTTTTTACATTATCGTGGACGGTACATTCCGTAGCACACATGAAACGTGTACCCATTTGAATCCCCTGTGCACCTAGGGCCAACGCAGCTACCAATCCTCTGCCATCAAAGAAACCTCCTGCGGCAATAACCGGAATGTCTACGGCATCCACCACCTGGGGAACCAGTGGCATGGTATGCAGTTCTCCAATGTGACCCCCGGATTCTCCTCCCTCGGCAATCAAGGCATCCACCCCAGCTTTAGCCATACGCTGGGCTAGGGCCACAGAGGGAACAACAGGTATCACCTTAGTACCAACCTCTTTCAATGCGGGAACATATTTTCCGGGGTTGCCTGCACCAGTGGTAACCAGCGAAACCCTTTCATCAATAATTAATTGCATGTTTTGTTCCACAAAGGGGGACATCAACATAATGTTAACCCCAAAGGGTTTGTTCGTTAGTTTTTTGGCCAACCAAATCTGTTCCTCCAACCACTCGGTTGGCGCATGACCAGACCCAATAATGCCAAGTCCACCAGCTTCTGATACCGCAGCAGCCAGCTCAGCAGTGGAGACCCAGGCCATACCCCCTTGCAAAATTGGGTACTCAATCCCTAGTAAATCACACAATTTCGTTTTTATCTTCAAGTACCTATCCCTCCCTGTCTCTCCACTTCAGTACAACTCCACCAGAGGTTAAACCAGCCCCAAAGGCCACCATCACAAGGTTATCTCCAGCCTTCACACGACCCGAATGAACGGCTTCGGCCAGAGCAATGGGTATAGAAGCAGAAGAGGTGTTTCCATAGCGATCTAAATTCACAGCCACTTTATCCATTGGCAAACGTAATTTTTTAGCAGCGTGCTCAATAATCCGCATGTTGGCCTGGTGTGGAATTAACAGATCAATATCACTCAGTTCCAAATTTGCTGCCTTTAAAAGGGTTAAGGACGCTTCCTCCATTACCCGTACTGCATAGCGAAAAACTTCTTTACCATTCATGTGTATGTAATGCAGCTTTTTCTCAACAGTGACCGGATCCGCAGGCATTTTTGAACCACCAGCCGGGATATACAGGTGTTCCCAACCTGCTCCCTCAGCACTCAACTTGCTGGCCAAAACTCCTTCATCAGAACTCACTGGTCCCACCACAACGGCCCCTGCACCATCACCAAATAAAACACAAGTATTCCGATCATCCCAGTTTACCACCTTCGACAAAACCTCAGAACCAATAACAAGAACATGTTTCATGGCTCCGGTAGCAATAAACTGTGTCGCAATACTAAGACCATATACAAAACCAGAACAACCTGCTTCTAGGTCAAAGGCCCCCGCCTTTGTTGCACCTAGTTCCTGTTGAACCAGACAGGCCCCTGCGGGTATGATCATATCCTTAGAACAAGTAGTTAATATAATTAAGTCCAGTTCCTCCGGCTTTATCCCGGCATGCTCCAGCGCCCTTCTGGATGCTATGGTTGCCAGATCCGACGTGGATTTTCCTGGTTCGGCTATTCTACGTTCCTTTATCCCGGTACGGGACTTTATCCATTCGTCACTGGTATCCACTATTTTTTCTAACTCTTTATTGGTAAGTATTCGTTCAGGCACATAACTCCCCACACCTAGGATGCCCGCTCGAATCAGGTGGTTGGGCATTTACTCCTCTACCCCCTTATCATTTTCCAAACTTTCTTTAATGGCTGGAACCAGACCCTGTTCCACAGTTTCCTTTGCCACTCGCAGGGCATTTTTAATAGCTCTAGCCCTCGAACTCCCATGACAAATCACCGAGACACCATTGACACCCAGTAGAGGTGCACCTCCATATTCAGCATAATCCATGCGCCGCTTAAAACTACCCAGCATATGCATAATGCGCTCATTACCGATAATATCTTCAAGTCTGCCCAATTCTTGCTTAAACATCCCCAGTATGCTCATGGCCAAACCCTCGGCAGATTTTAAAATAACGTTTCCTACAAAGCCGTCGCATACAGCCACATCACTGCCACCTAGGAAAAGGTCTCTGCCTTCAACATTCCCTACAAAGTTAATACTAGTTTTCTGTAACATTTGATAGGAGGCAATTGTCAATTCATTGCCCTTGGTTTCTTCAGCTCCAATATTTACAAGACCAACCTTTGGTGAAGGAAGCCCTAGGACCCTTTCCGCATAGAGGGATCCCATAACAGCAAACTGCTTTAAATGCTTAGGACGACAATCTACATTGGCACCGGCGTCTAACAGCACCACTACACCCTTTGCGGTTGGCAGTAATGTACTGATGGCCGGACGGTCTACACCGGAAATTCGACCTAAAATAAATAAGGAAGAAGCCATTTGAGCTCCTGTGCTTCCCGCAGAAACCACAGCATCAGCAACACCTTCCTTAACCAGTTGGGTTGCCACAACAATGGATGAGTTCTTCTTTTTACGAATGGCACTAACAGGATGTTCTTCCATTCCTACCACCTCCGGTGCGTGAACAATGGAAATTAAACCTCCTGCTTCATCCCCATCCAGTTCCTTTTGTATTTTTTCCTGGTCCCCAACCAATAGAATATGGACCCCTAATTCTTGGGCTGCATCCCTAGCACCCCGAATAATCTCCATAGGTGCATGATCGCCACCCATTGCGTCCAAAGCTATCTTTATCACTGGTTCCCCTCCTCTTCCAGGGCAAATACCGTATAAACCCCTTCAAAAACCTCTGATCCTTCCACCCGGGAAATAACCCTGACTATAGTTTTGTTTCCTGTTTGACGACTAATTTCTGCCCGACAAATAACCATATCCCCCACTTTAACCTGATGTTTAAAGCGTACTCTGGCGGCGCCTGTTAAAGCAATCTCTGCGTCAATTATAGCCACAGCCAATGAGTTTGCCTGGGCAAATAAGTGGTGACCCCTTGCTACTAAATTTTTCCGAAAGGCCATTTCTGGCGTAATCCTTAAATGGGATACACCAAAACGTCCCACTTTAATTTCCTGCAGATCCCCAACCAACTCGTCGCTCCCCAGCGAGCGAACGAAATCATTGGTTTTCAAGGCAGTTTTCATCCGCTCCCGCAATTCAGGAATATTTAGTTCAGACCTATCCAATCGTATGGTCTGAATGCTAACCCCAAATAACCTTGCCAGTTCCTCATCCTTAAGAAGAGGATTATGCTCAAGACATATAGCTAATTCTTTTTGTCTATGATTTTTTCCGCTGCCACGTCTAGCCATGCAACCACCACTACATAATTAGTACCTGGTACTAATTATAACCAGATACCTTCTTGATTGCAAATCATTTCTTTTATTTCTCCTAAAAAATGTAAAAACCCTTTCTCTAATTAGAGAAAGGGTTGCTTTAACATTACTTGTTAGCAGCGATTACTTCACGGTTTTTGTAGTAACCACATTCAGGGCAGAGATGATGCGGTTGGATTAGCGCATGGCACTGCGGGCAGGCTACCAGGCTGGGGGCTTCTAATTTCATGTTCATAGCCCGGCGCTGTCTTCCCCGGTGCTTAGCAAGTTTCCTTTTCGGTACACCCATTTTCTTACACCCCCTTCAAAAAGTAAAAACTTATTGTTGTAATTTTTTAAGTATGGCTAATCTTGGGTCAATGGTTTCATTTTCGCAGTCACACTGCTTTATATTCAGGTTGCACCCGCACCCTTGGCATAAACCACGGCAATCAGGTGAACAAACCACCCTCATGGGTATTTCCATTAACAACGACTTAATGACTTCCGGTTCAATGTTTAGGACATCCCCATCGAACCCAATTATTTCGCCATCGGGATCTTGATGACCATTGCTCTTGCCATAGATCTCATCGATTGTTCCCTGTATTGTAAGTTGCACAGGTTCTAAACAACTTACACAGTCACTGCTAACCACCGCTCTGGTCTGTCCCTTTACCAGAAATTGATTATTCTGGTTTATAACTTCTCCAGATACCTCCACAGCTCCAACAAATGAAAACCTTTGGCCGCTTACCGCCACACTGTCAATTTGCTCACTGACATGAAAGCTTATTTTCTCACCAGGGGCGTTCCTAATTTTTAGGATATTAATGATCACTTGTTACAAGTCACCTCGATTAACAAAATTCATTATATAAAGCGGGTAATTATTTGTCAAGGAAAATTACTGTATAATGGTAAACTGCTTTCTATGGTCTAAAGTAAAGCATTTCCATTTATATATATTCTAGGACTAATCCATGCAAAAATAACGGGGTGATACCAATTTTCTTTAAAATCCGCCGTCGGCTCACCAGAGTAAACAAGCAAGAATACGCTTCCCTTTTTTGGATAGGACTGGTCATCTTATTTATTTGGGGAATGGTTATTCAGCCAAAAATTGTCTATGAAGGTTCGCTAAGCGGTTTGAAAGCTTGGTGGAATATTGTTTTCCCATCCCTTTTACCTTTTTTTATTGTCTCAGAAATTTTAATGAAATTAGGTCTGGTTCATTTTATGGGAGTATTGTTAGAGCCCATCATGCGACCGCTATTTAACGTTCCCGGGACCGGCGCCTTTGTTATGGTCATTGGTTTTACTAGCGGTTTTCCCATTGGCAGCATGGTTACTGCTAACCTTCGCAAAGATAACCTCTGCACCCAACTTGAAGCCGAACGATTAATAAGCTTTACTAATAATTCCAGTCCTCTGTTTATGCTGACCGCAGTGGCTGTTGGCATGTTTGGGCGTCCTGAGCTAGGAGTTGTCATTGCCGGATCCCATTATTTGGCTAATTTAGTCCTAGGGCTTTTACTACGCTTTTACGGTCCTAATGAGAGGAGCCTTATCGAAACCCCCGTCTCCAACCGTAGTATTAAAAACGCCTTCAAGGTATTGCTCTCTGGGGCTAAAGGAGGACCACCCCTGGGGCAACTTCTTGGAGAAGCCGTCGCCTCCTCTGTCAGCAAACTGTTGAACATCGGTGGGTTCATCATATTATTTGCAGTTATTATTCGACTACTCAGCCACTCGGGTATCATTGATCTTTTGGCCTCTATTTTGGGCCTGTTATTAATGCCACTGGGGATGTCTCCAGAAATATTGCAGGCCTTGGCCAGCGGCCTATTTGAAATGACCATTGGTACTAAGATGGTTGCTGAAGCCAATGCTTCAGAATTGCATAGATTAATGGCAGTGGCAATGATTTTGGGTTGGAGCGGGTTTTCAATTCATGCCCAAGTGGCATCCATGATTGCAAAGACCGATATTCGAATGGGAATATTTGTTTTTACCCGGATGGCCCATGCATCACTGGCAGCATTTTTTACTTGGTTGTTCTATGAACCACCGGGAAATTCTGCTACTCTGGTGGTGCCTTCACTGGCACCAGTGATCCATGAATTTTTCCACTCGCCCTTATTCATCCTGATAGCCTCACTGTTATTAATGTTTGTTGCTCTGGTTTCTTTAATTATTTTAGGTATTTTAGTACACCTGCTTTCGCACTTTTATAAAAAAATACTGACACTCCATTGATCAAAATTCCCCCTTCAAAAAAGGTATTAGACCTATGGCTGTGGAAACAATAGTACATACTTAACATCTTTTAGCGTTCAGTTGGCATGGCAAAATGCTGTCCTATTTCCATGCAGGGATGGTGAAGTCAATGGCGGATTTATCCCCATTATTTACAGTAAATTCTGTAGCAATAATCGGGGCTTCTAAGAAGGCCGGTAAAGTCGGTAACGTGTTAATGAAGAATGTTATTAACAGCGGTTTTACCGGAAAAATATTTCCAGTTAATCCAAATGAATATGAAATCGAAGGTTTAACTTGTTTTTCAACATTGAGTGAGATTCCCAATCAAATTGACTTGGCTGTTGTATGCGTTCCTGCCCTCAATTGCCCAGAGGTATTAGAAGAATGTGGAAAACATAGCATTAAGAATGCTGTGGTTATTTCTTCTTATTTTAGTGAAATCGGTCCCGAAGGTCTTCAGTTAGAAAAAAGACTGGTTTCTATTTGCAAAAAATATGGTATACATTTACTTGGCCCTAACTGCGAAGGCATGATGGACACTAGAATCCCGCTAAATGCATCCATTTCACCGTCTTTTCCAAAGCGAGGAGATATCGGTTTCATATCCCAGAGTGGCGCAATGTTATTATCTATTATGGACTGGTCCAGAACAGTCAGTTTAGGCTTTAGTCGGGTCTTTAGCTTGGGTAACAAAGCCGATGTAAGTGAAACAGACTTAATTAAATGTCTGGCCAATGACCCCCTAACAAAAGTCATCCTTTGTTATATTGAAGACGTTCAAAAGGGTAAAGAATTTTTAGAGGTAGCCAGTAAAGCTACCAAAAAAAAGCCTGTGATAATATTAAAATCCGGCACAAGCCAGGCAGGTACTTTGGCAGCTTCTTCTCATACCGGTGCACTGGTAGGAAGTGACCTGGCCTATGAGACAGCTTTTACCCAGGCTGGCATATTACGGGCCCGGACAATGACCGAATTATTCGACCTTGCTACCTGTTTCTCCTACCAACCCTTACCCCAGGGGGACCGGGTAGCCATTGTTACCAATGCTGGGGGGGCTGGTATTGTAGCCTCAGATACCATTGAAAATACTGGTCTGTCCATGGCGCGCTTTGAAAAGGAAACCTTGGATAACTTACGAGAACTTCTTCCTACGGAAGCAAATATTTATAATCCTATTGATGTTGTTTTCGATGCCAAAGCAGACCGCTATGCCTTCGCACTGGAAACCATATTAAATGACCCTAATGTGGACAGTGTGGTTATTTTGGTCTGCCCCACCGCAGCAGCAGACCCAGAGAACATCGCAGGTAAAATTATTGAATTACATAACAAACACCCGGATAAACCAGTATTTGCTGCCTATATGGGCGGGTTCGCACTGGCTGAAGGAGTAAAAATGCTCACCAGAGCAAAAATACCCACCTTCACTTTTCCCGAACCTGCCATTCACAGTATATCAGGCATGGTGAAGTACGCCCGCCATTCAGATCATGAAACAGAGGGTGAAGAAATTTCATACAATGACATAGACCCTAACCAGGTAAAGGCTGTTTTCTATGATGTCATTCGTGATCGTCGCAGCGTTCTCCTAGGAAGCGAAGCGGCAGTTGTGGCAGAAGCCTACGGAATTTCCACCGCTCCCATAAAATTAGCTATTACTCCAGAGGAAGCCATATCCCTGGCCGATACCATGGGGTACCCGGTTGTATTGAAGATAGCTTCACCAAAAATCATGCACAAAAGTGATGTCGGCGGCGTAAGAATTGGTTTGAATAACGCAGATGAAGTACACTCTGCATTTATCGATATTATTGAGAATGTACAACGGTATCTCCCCAGTGTTATTCCCCATGGTATTGAGGTTAGCAAGATGATGCCAAAGGGTACCGAACTTATAGTTGGCATGACACGAGATGTACAGTTTGGGCCACTTATCGCCTTTGGACTGGGAGGTATTTACGTTAACCTCCTCAAGGATGTCTCCTTTCGTCTGGCCAAGGGAATAACCCATGCAGAAATTGCTTCTATGATAGCAGAAACAAAGGCCTCTACCCTTTTGCGGGGCTTCCGCGGTGAAAGGCCTGCAGATCTTATGAGTCTTATTGATATGGTAGCCCGGGCAGCTAAATTAATTTCTGATTTTGATGAAATAAGCGAACTGGAAATCAATCCGCTTTTTGCCTATCCAGACGGCTATGTCGCCCTGGATATTAAAATAACTATTGATCTGTAAACTTTATATCATTCAACAGCGAGGTGTTATTTGTGAAAAACCTCTATATAATGGGTTCTGCCGGAAGTGGTAAGACTGCTTTAGCTGTGGGACTAGCTTTTAAGTTTCAACAACAAGGCTTTAAGGTAGCTTATTTTAAGCCAGTGGGAACCTCCGCTGCAACCACCAAGGCCGATGAAGATGTCATCTTAATGAAAGAGTTATTAAAAATGGATATACCCCTTGAGGTCATCTCACCGACCATGGCCAGTCCTTTTTATTTGTCCAGGGGCAATTGTTCCAGCGAAATGCTACATACAATTAAGGAAACCTTTATGAAGGTCTCCGAGGGGGCAGACATCGTGATCATCGACAGCTCACTATTCCCCCACGTAATGTGTACAGTTGGTTTAGATTCCGCTTCTCTAGCAGCCAAATTAAATGCCTCTGCCCTAAATTTGATTAATGCTAAGAATGATTATAGTTTGGACGAATTGGTTTTCTTTAATAAATATATCCAGGATAGAGGCGTCAGCATTCTTGGCAATATTTTTACTCATGTACCAAAGCCCCTTTGCGCCAAAATTGAAGGGATCTATAAACCTTTGTTAGATGAATTAGGCCTGCAAACCCTGGGAATTATTCCAAAGGTAAGAGAATTATCTTCTCCTTCAGTGGCTCAGATCTACGAATTGTTAGGTGGGGAATTATTAACCGGGAACCAAAACCTTGATCTTTTAACCGAGGATATCGTGGTTGGAGCGATGACCATCGAAAGCGCCCTAGGCTATATGCGGCGGTCAAACAACAAAATTTTCATCATAGGTGGTGACCGTGCTGATATGGCTTTAGCCGCTCTGGAGACTAGCACGTCGGTCATCATTTTAACCGGGGGACTTTATCCCGATGTAAAGGTTATCAGCCGCGCAATTGAAAAGGGTGTGCCCGTATTGTTGGTCCATTATGATACTTATAATACAATTGAACGTTTAAGTGAGCTGTCCGGTCGTATTACACCAAACAATGAAGATTGTATTAATAAGGCAATTGAAAATGTAGAACGCTATTGTGATTGGCAAAGTATTATAAAAGGATTAAAATAAAGAAATGGTTGGCAAATTTTGCCAACCATTTCTTTATTACTTACATAATAAAATCGGAACTAATCAAACTTATTAAATAACTAGTTACTTTCTCAGTTCATCTCTTCCTTGCTGAATTTCTTCAAGCATCTTGCTTAAATTACCCTCCAAGGACTGTAGAATTTCATCAGCATATCCTCTGGCACCATGACGAATCTGTGCTGCAACTTCTTCTGCTCGTTTAATCGTTTCTTGGCCCAATAGTTCCGCCTTTTTAACAATTTCATGGTCTTCTGCCCTTTGTTCTATCTCTCTTGACACATCTTCCAGCATCCGCTGGGCTTCTTTTTTAGACTCAGACAATACCTTGTCTCTTTCTTTGACAAGCCACTTTGCCTGGCGAACTTCTTCAGGAAGCGAGGTGCGAATGCGATCAAGGTAGTCCAATACCTTATTTTCGTCTACCATGACTCGTTTGGTCATTGGCACCTTGGGGCTCTCCTCAATGAGTTCCTCCAGCTCATTCAGGATATTAAAGAGCTCCACAGTTATATCCCTCCTTGGTTATTTACCATAGCCATATTTGTCTTGTATTTTTTGAGCTACAATCTCTGGAACCATACCACTTAAGGAGCCTTTAAATGAGGCCACTTCCTTAACCGTTGTGGAACTAATGAAAGAATATTCTGCCCTGGTCATCAGATAAACAGTTTCAAGATCTGGTGCCAATTTTTTATTGGTTAAGGCAAAAATAAATTCATTTTCAAAATCTGAAAAGGCCCTAAGCCCGCGTACAATGGCAATGGCCCCCTGTTGCAATGCATAGGTTACGGTAAGGCCGTCAAAGGTGTCCACAACAATATTCGGATATTTTTTCAGAACATTTTTCAATATTTCAACCCGCTCCTCCACCGAGAAAAGCGGTTTTTTTTGTGCATTTTTCGCCACTGCAACAATAAGACGATCAAAAAGTCCCACAGATCGTTCTACGATATCCATGTGTCCATTGGTAACTGGGTCAAAACTACCGGGGTAAACTCCTATACGCATCCATATTCCTCCTCAACTGGGAAGCCTATAGAATGTCAACGCTGTATCGCCATACCGTTCTCTTCGAGTTGCGGTTAGATTTCCCACTAGATCCGGCGGCAGGTCCTTTTGGTCACTTTCCACCACCAATATCCCATCACTGCTAAGCAGATGACACTCTTGAATTTTTTCTAGCGTAGGTACTTCAAAGCCTTTTTTATAGGGAGGATCAATAAAAATCAAATCAAAGGTTTCCTTTTTCCTTCTCATTATTAGGGTGGCCTGGCTTACATCAACCGTTAGTACCTCCGCCTTATCAAGTACATTACACATTCTTAGGTTGTCATAAATAATTCTAGCGGTATTCTTATCCCTTTCCACTAAAGTGGCTTTCTCTGCACCACGGCTCAAGGCTTCAATGGCAACAGCTCCCGTACCGCTAAATAAATCTAGGAAACGACTGCCCGGTACATAGGAAGAAAGAATATTAAAAAGAGCCTCTCTTACCCTATCTGATGTAGGACGCGTGGTCATTCCCTTTGGACTTTTTAATTTTCGTCCCCTGGCAGTCCCAGCAATAATACGCAATACTGAGATTTCCTTTCTTATGGTCTCTTGCTACCTTAACACACACTATTATAGCACACCATGTAAAAAAAATCGATTTTTTTACAATTGAGACAACTTTTGTATAAATTGAATTTGGAAAGAACAGGATATAAAAGAACACTACCTATAACCACAAGGAAATTTTAAGGAGGTACCTATGGATTCTAATTTTTTTAAAAATAACAACATCCACCTGGATCTGGCTGTCGAGGCCCGGGAGGTGGTACGGGGCCAAACAGGACAAGAAATACCTGGGTGTATTATGGAGAAGGAAACCTATGACAATGCCACAGTAACCATTGTTCGTATTGTGGAGAAATATGCCGAAGAAATTATGGGAAAACCCCAAGGCAACTATATTACCATAGAAGCCCCGGGCATTAGGGGAAATAATAAGCAGACCCATCAAGAACTGGTGGAAATCTTAAGTAAACAGCTGGCTTCTTTATTTAACCTGCCAGAACACGCCAATGCCCTGGTGGTAGGATTGGGCAACTGGAATGCTACACCCGATGCCCTTGGGCCAAAGGTAGTGGGTATGACCCTTGTAACCAGACATATGTACAACTATGCTCCGGAGGAGATCCACGGGGGTATGCGTTCTGTCAGCGCTCTTTCTCCTGGGGTTTTAGGCCTTACTGGCATTGAAACTGCTGAAATCATAAAGGGGGTTGTTGAACATGTTAAGCCTGAGCTTGTTATTGCAGTTGATGCTTTAGCCTCCCGTTCGGTAGAAAGGATTGGTACAACCATTCAACTGGCAGATACCGGCATCGCGCCGGGTTCCGGCGTTGGTAACAAACGAACTGGTCTAAATAAGGAAACCTTAGGTGTCCCGGTCATTGCCATTGGCGTACCGACAGTGGTACCAGCCGCCATTATTGCTGGCGAAACCCTGGATCGCCTGGTGGCACAAGTGAAAGACAATCCCACATTACAAGGGGTGTATCAAAGTATAAACTCTGATACCTTCCAACCCATTGTTAATGCAATTTTACAACCCTATACTTCGGGCCAGCTTATGGTAACACCGAAGGAAATTGATTCGCTTATTGAGAATACTGCTAAGATTATTGCCGGTGGTGTCTCCCTTGCCCTCCACCCGGCCATCAATGCAGAGGACTATAGTCAATATATCCATTAAATTTATACCCTAGGGTTAAAATTCAGCATAATTACCATGATCAGTTTTAGTTAGGGTGTCCGCACCAGTTGTGGTCTGAGTCAGGCCAATTTTGTTACTTTCGTCCACATGACCAATTTCCTGTCCCACTTCAAAGCGGTTGATATCCTTGGCCCTTTGATTAAGCAGGGACTTCTTTTCATCTTTGTTGATTGGCATTTTTATCACCTCTATACTTATTATTTGGTAGGACTTAATCATCATACCAAGTAAATCTTAACAAAGGCGTGGTATTGCTACCACGCCTTAGCTTACATCACTGTACTTAACAAAATCCGGGAAGCGACTGGCAAATTGTTCAAATAGTTGTTTATGCATGGGTGACCTTAAATCTGGATTCAAACTTAGCAGGGCTTCCGCTTCCTTTTTTGCCTGTTCGATTTCTTTACCATTTCTAATCAGGTCGGCAATTTTAAACTCTGGCAAACCCGATTGTCGGGTGCCAAAAAATTCACCGGGACCCCGTAGCTTCAAATCTTCTTCTGCTAAAACAAAACCATCCTGGGTCCGGCACATGGCGGCCATTCTTTCTTTAGCTTCCCGGGTGGTGGGATCTCCGACCAAAATACAGTAGGATTGATGACTGCCCCGTCCTACCCTACCCCTTAGCTGGTGCAGTTGAGCCAACCCAAAACGTTGGGCATCCCAAATTACCATGGCAGTGGCATTGGGAACATCCACCCCTACCTCAATGACGGTGGTGGACACTAACAAATCAATGGTCCCCTTGCGAAATTCATTCATGACTAACTCTTTTTCCTGTGTTTTCATCCGTCCATGAAGCAAGCCTATGGAGCAATCAACAAGGGCCTTCTGAAGTCTGCCATGCAATTCCACTGCTGCCTGGGTATCAATTTTTTCCGACTCTTCCACCAGCGGACAGACAACGTAGGCTTGTCTGCCTTCAGTTATTTGTTGTTTAATCAATCCCACAGCCTTGCCAGCCTGCGCTAAACCGACATGATGGGTTTTTATCCCTTGTCTACCAGGTGGCAACTGGTCAATGATGGATACATCCAAATCTCCATATAATGTTAGGGCCAGGGTACGGGGAATGGGTGTTGCAGTCATCACCAGTACATCCGGCGCAACCCCTTTATCCTGCAGGGCAGCACGCTGGCGAACCCCAAAGCGGTGCTGTTCATCCACCACAACTAGGCCAAGGTTTTTATACTGGACATCCTCGGATATCAAAGCATGGGTTCCGATCGCCACCTGTATATCCCCGGAGGCCAGGGCGTCCAGTGTCTTTTTTCTCCCTTTTTTGCCACTGCCCGTCAACAGCGCCACCTTAATCCCCATGGGTTCTAGTAAATCCTTTATGCCCTTGGCGTGTTGTTCTGCCAAGAGTTCTGTAGGAGCCATGAGGGCTCCTTGTAGGCCAGAACCAGCCGCCTTGCAGAGGGTCAAAGCTGCTATGACTGTTTTACCTGCCCCCACATCCCCTTGTAACAGGCGGTTCATGGGAAAAGAGCTTTTCAAGTCTTCCTCAATCTCCCGCCACACACGTTTCTGGGCTTCAGTTAATCGGAAGGGCAGGCTCATGAGAAGACGATTTGACAAGGCTTCTTCAATGTATTCGTGTTTTTTAACCTTTTTAAGAATACGCCCCTTTTGGAGGTTTACCCCTAACTCAAATAAGAAAAGCTCCTCCATAATAAACCGTCGTCGGGCCCGTTGACAGGATGCCTGATTTTCAGGAAAATGAATTTCCCGAAGGGCCTCTGGTAGGCAAGGCAAATTATAACGGTCTAGCATAGAGTCCGGCAAAAATTCCCTGGCTAAGGACCCCACTTGTTCAAGGGTTGTTTTGATTAGGGACCTCAAAAAACGCTGGTTAAGACTTTCTGTCAGTGGATAGATGGGGACAATTCTACCGCTATGCATCCCTTCATCTCCCTCTAGGACCTCATGGTCAGTAACCTGAATTTGAGGAACACCAAACTTCCGATCAACCTTTCCTGTTATAAGTAGTTCCTTACCAGGCGGATACTGTTTTTTTATATAGGTCTGGTTAAACCAAACAGCATAAAAGGTGCCGGCCCCTTCCTGTAAAGCTAATTTCGTTATGGATAGGCCCCTGCGGGGTTTGCTTTCCTGGGCTGCAATGACAGTACCCTTGACTGTGGCAAGATCCCCTTGGCTAAAGGAGTGAGCTGGTCGTATGTCACTTCTGTCCTGATATTCCCTAGGAAAATGATAAAGCAGATCCCAAGTGGTAAAAATACCCAGGCGTTCCAGTTGCTTAGCCCTCTGGGGACCTACGCCTTTCATGTATTGTATTGGACTATATATATCCAGCATAATATCACCATTCTAAAACATATGTTCTATTATAGCATGGGAGCAATTACCATGGTAGTAAGATTTATTATTTTTCATTTGATTTTAACTTAATTTGTGGTATACTGTTTTAGTGAACTATGGCAAGTTATTTTATGTCATATGGTTATTGTGTCATTAAAGGAGGTGTAACAATGGCCAAGTGCGCAATCTGCGAAAAGGGCGTTACCGTTGGTATTAAGCTAAGCCACTCTCATATTCGTACCAAGCGGACCTGGAACCCCAACCTGCAACGTGTTAAAGCTATCGTTGATGGTTCCCCAAAGCGTATCATGGTATGCACCCGTTGTCTACGGAGTGGAAAAGTGCAGCGCGCTATCTAGTTGCACCCTCAAATAATAAATTTAAAACGGCCTCAGGCCGTTTTTTATTTGCCCTGACCCAGGCATCAATTGTATCGAAAACTTAAATACTTTTGATAAACTAAGAAAACCCGGAAAAATTCCGGGTTTTCTTAGTGTTTTTCCTAGATAGTTTTTAATAAATTGGCCATTTCAATGGCAGCATTGGCAGCTTCCCAACCTTTGTTGCCAGCCTTGGTACCAGCCCGCTCGATGGCCTGTTCGATGGTATCTACGGTCAGTACGCCAAAGATCACCGGCAGATTGCTATCCAAACTGATCTTTGCCACCCCTTTGGAAACTTCCGCTGATACGTATTCAAAGTGAGGGGTTGCGCCACGAATTACCGCCCCCAAGCAAATAACGCCATCGTAACGTTTGCTATCAGCCATTTTCTTTGCCACCAAAGGAATTTCATAGGCCCCGGGAACATAAGCAATTTCAACATTTTCGTCCTCTACGCCATGACGTTTCAAGGCATCTAGTGCTCCGCTTAACAATTTATTAGTAATAAATTCGTTAAAACGACCAACAACAATACCAAACTTTAATTCTTGTCCCAGTAAATGTCCTTCAAATACTTTCGGCATATTTTTGTCCTCCTGTTACTTATAATTCGTAATGATTTTATTCATTGACCGATTTCTTAGACTTTTCTTCCAGGGTTAAAAGATGACCCAGTTTGCATTTTTTAGTACTCAGGTACTTTTTATTGGTTGTTACTGCGTCAATTTCAATGGGTACCCGACCCACCACCTGGAGGCCGTAGCCTTCCAAACCTGCAATTTTACGAGGGTTATTAGTAAGTAATCTTATTTTCGTGAGTCCCAGGTCAGCTAAGATTTGTGCCCCAATGCCATAATCCCGCAGATCCGCAGGGAAACCTAGGGCCAGGTTGGCTTCCACGGTATCTGCCCCCATATCCTGTAGACGATAAGCCTTTATTTTATTCATAAGGCCGATTCCCCGGCCTTCCTGCCGCATGTAAAGGAGGACACCCACTCCCTCTTCCTCAATGGCCTGCATGGCTTTGGCCAGTTGGTCCCCACAATCACAGCGCATGGATCCAAAAACATCTCCAGTTAAACACTCAGAATGAACACGTACCAATGGGGCCTCAACGCTGGACAAATCCCCTTTTACCAGAGCAACATGCCCTTTGCCGTCGATCAGACCTTCATAGCCCACTGCCACAAACTCACCATATTTAGTAGGCATCTTGGCAGAATCAATTTTCTTAATAAATTTTTCGTGGTGTCTCCGATATTTAATTAAATCAGCAATGGTAATTAACTTTAAATTATGTTCTTTGCAAAACTCTACAAGTTCCGGAACTCTTGCCATGGTTCCATCATCTTTCATTATTTCACAGATAACACCCGCTGATTTCAAACCTGCCAGCCTCGCTAAATCCACCACCGCTTCGGTATGACCAGAACGTACCAACACGCCGCCTTCCTTTGCCCGTAGAGGGAATATGTGACCAGGACGACGCAGATCTTCCGGCTTAGTAGTGGGATCCAGTATCTTTTTAATGGTTAAGGCCCTTTCAACAGCCGAGATGCCAGTGGTACATTCTTTGGCATCTACCGATACGGTAAAAGCAGTTCCATTGGGGTCCGTATTATTACTAACCATTGCTGGTAAATCCAATTCATCCAGACGCTCGCCATAGATCGGCATGCAAATTAATCCTCGGCCATAGGTGGCCATAAAGTTAACAGCTTCTGTGGTGGCCAATTCTGCGGCCATCACCAAATCCCCTTCATTTTCGCGATCCTCATCATCCACGACCACAACAATTTTACCTGCACGAATATCTTCAATGGCCTCTTCAATGGTATTAAATTTATATGTCATACCTTACCCCTCCTTATAGAAATCCATTGGTTGCCAAAAACTCCAGGTTCATTTTACTACCGGGGCGTTCCTCTTCTTGACGTCCCTGCAGCAAGCGTTCAATATATTTACCTAAAACGTCGGATTCCAAGTTAACGGAATCACCGATTTTCTTGTTCCCCAGCACCGTAGCATGGGCAGTATGGGGAATTAGTGATACTTGAAATTTATCTCCCTCAAAATCAACCACAGTCAGACTGGTGCCATCAATGGCTATGGAACCCTTCTTTATAATGTATTTCATTACCTGGGGCGGGGCTTGTATGGTAATCAAAGTGGCAATATCATGTTTTTCCTTGCCGGCAATGGTTCCCACGCCATCCACGTGCCCAGAAACCATGTGGCCCCCCAACCTGTCTCCCAGCCTTAATGCCCTTTCCAGGTTAACCTGACTGCCGGGTCTGAGATCCCTTAGGTTTGTTTTAGCCAAAGTCTCTGCCATTACATCGGCAACAAAAACTCCCTCACCAAAAGTGGTAGCTGTCAAACAAACACCATTTACTGCAATACTGTCACCAATTCTTGTATCCTGCAACACCTTTGACCCTAATATATGAAGCCTGGCTGAATCCGGGCCCTTGGAAATCCCTCTAATGGTGCCAATCTCTTCTACAATTCCAGTAAAGATATCTTGTCCCCCCCTTTCGAGGTATAACCAGTGATGAGAATATCTGCTCCTAAGTTTTGCACTGTTACCTTATATAGTTTTGTAGCATCTTTTAAGAATTGAATTCCTTCACCCCGAACAGGTCCCGGAGCGAGGTCCCCGCCGATGATTTTAGGGGCAATAAACCAAGCAACTTTATCAACAATACCTGCATTCAAAGCAGAACCGCTAATTTTACCGCCGCCTTCAATGAGCACACTGGATATTTGCTTTTCCCCCAGCAGAACCATTAATTTTTTCAGGTCAACCCCTGGACCTTCGCCCGGTACTACTATAACCTCTGCGCCAGCGGCCATTAAACTTGCACGACGCTCCACTGGTGCCGCTTGGGTCGTTGCAATGATGGTATGGGCAGCAGACTCCTGGGTTAGTATCTTTGCACTGGTAGGGGTACGGGACATGCTGTCTACAATAATCCGCAGGGGATCTTTGCCCCTGCCTTCGGGCAATCTGGCAGTTAAAGATGGATCATCAGCTAATACAGTATTAACCCCCACCAATATGGCATCGTAGGCATCCCTTAATCTGTGTCCATAATTTCTGGCTGTATCACCGGTAATCCACTTAGATTCCCCACTGGCTGTTGCTATTTTACCATCCAAGCTGGTGGCAGCCTTTAAGACAATAAAGGGTATTTTTGTTGTTATATATTTAATAAAAACCTCATTTAATTCCTTTGCTTCTTCCTCCAACAAACCGGATACCACTTCTATACCGGCATCCTTTAAAATATTTAAGCCCTTACCTGCAACCAAAGGGTTCGGGTCAGTCATGGCGGCCACAACCCTTTTAACCCCTGCTTTTTTCAATGCCTCTGTACAAGGTCCGGTTTTCCCATGATGACAACAAGGTTCCAATGTTACATACACTGTGGCTCCCTTTGCCCGATCACCAGCATCGGCCAACGCCACTACTTCTGCATGGGCACCGCCTGCTTTGGCATGAAAACCTTTGCCAACCACTTCCCCATCCTTAACCAAAACAGCTCCCACCATAGGATTAGGGCTGGTGCGTCCTCTAGCCTTGGCTGCCAGTTCAAGGGCCATGTTCATATAGTGCCTGTCCTGATCCATTCCTTCATCCCCCAAGAAAATAAATAAAACCCTGACAAAACCAGGGTTTTAGACACAGTTATTAAACCTTACAAAAGTACTCTTTTGCAGGTTTTTGACACGTCCTTCTTCCATCCAGACTTTTACTGTCGGCTCTGGCATCTCACCAGATCTGCCCCTACGGGCTCGCGGGCTTAGCCGAAGCCATACCGCCGGTAAGGAATTTCACCTAACCCTGAAGGTTTTGCTTATTTATTTAAGTCCATTATATTCCTGTATTGATTCGTATGTCAATCTTTAAATAAACCTAATAGCACCTTCACTTTATTTTTACCACTTTACTTTAAATCATGTGGGGACAATCCACCCCCCCACACAACTTTTTTACTTTTCTTAATATTATCTAGAAAAATCAAAAGCCGTAATCCCCGAGGATTTACGGCTTTTGTGTTCTTTTATACTTCTCAAGCTGGCTATTTCTTTTATTAAACCAATTCTTTGGTTTCACGGGCAATCATTAATTCTTCGTTGGTGGGCACAACCATAGCCACAAAAGGTGCGCCAGGTTTGCTGACGATTACTTCTTTACCACGGGTATTGTTCTTCTCTTCATCAATTTGCAAACCGGTATAAGCTAGGCCATTCAGTACTTTGGCTCTCATAGTCTTGGAATTTTCACCAATGCCACCAGTAAATACAACGGCATCCAAGCCACCTAAGGCTGCAGTATAGGCACCAATGTATTTAATAATGCCATAGGCAAACATATTGAGGGCTAACTCAGCTCTCTCATTACCTTTACTGGCAGCATCTTCTAAATCACGGAAGTCACTGCTAATGCCGGATACACCTAGCACCCCGCTCTTTTTGTTTAGAACATTACCAATTTCGTTAACTCCTAATTGTTCTTTCTCCATTAAGAAGGGAACAATGGCAGGGTCCATATCACCGGTACGAGTACCCATGGGAAGACCTGGCAGTGGGGTAAAGCCCATGGAAGTATCCTGGGATACACCATTGCCCACAGCTGAGATACTGGAACCATTGCCCAGATGGCAAACGATAATTTTTAAATCTTCAACGGGCTTTCCTAAAATTTCAGCTGCTCGGTGGGAAACAAATTTATGAGAAGTGCCGTGGAAGCCATAACGGCGTATTTTATACTTCTCATAGTATTCGTAAGGAACAGCATAGGTGTAAGCATGTTTAGGCATAGCAGAATGGAAAGCTGTATCAAACACGGCCACTTGTGCAGCATGGGGCATAAGTTCTTGGCAAGTCTTAATACCTATAATATTTGGCGGGTTATGTAGAGGTGCCAATTCGGACATCTCTTCCAATACTTTCATAAGCTCTGCATCGATAACCACAGACTTATTAAATTTCTCTCCACCGTGCACAACCCGGTGACCAACTGCTTTAATTTCTGCAGTATCTTTGATAGCACCATATTTAGCATCGGTAATGCATTTCAAAATTGTCTCTAGGGCAGCCTTATGGTCTGGCAGGTCTTGCTCCAGGACCAATTCTTCACCTTTATTATTTTCTTGTTTAATTCTAGAACCAGCGATACCAATTCTTTCAGATAGACCCGAAAGAAGAACGGACTCTTGCTCCATATCCATTAATTTATACTTAATAGATGAGCTACCACAGTTAACAACTAGGACTAGCAATGGATTCTCCTCCTTAAAAGACCCTTAATTTATTTTACAAGCTGAGAAATATGTCCGTGAATCTTATAGGCATAAACAGTATCACCATTTCTCAAACCAACAGCGTTTCCTTCATCTGTATCAATATGCATTTCCAGCTTGTGTTTTTCGCCTGCACGAATCAATACATCACCAAAGATAATACCTCTGGGACCCTTTGCTCTAACGTAAAGTCTATCTCCATCTTCCAACCCAAATTTTTCAGCATCAGAGGAATGCATGTGAATATGACGGGCTGCAATGATGGCACCTTCTTCTAAGGTTACAGAGCCAACAGGTCCGACCAAGGTTACGGAAGCAGAACCTGCTAAATCGCCGGAATCTCTTAGAGGGGCCTTAATGCCAATCTTAAAGCAATCGGAAATGGAGAGTTCTACTTGACTCTGTTTACGTTCTGGTCCTAGAATACGAACTTTTTCAATAACGCCTTTAGGACCAACGACAGTCACAAATTCTTCACAGGCAAATTGACCAGGCTGGGAAAGATCCTTAAATCTTTTCAATTCATAGCCGGCTCCAAATAAGGTTTCCACGTGCTCATGGGTAAGATGCACGTGACGGGCAGAGATACCTACAGTAACAGCAATGGGTGTGATTTCGTCGGGATTTACTTGGGTAGGTAGTTCATTGGTTGACATCATACAACACTTCCTTTGATATTTTTTGATTTTAACCTTGATGACATAATAATTATGACAAAATAAAAAATTAATTTTAGTTCTCTTTCATAGGTTTTGTCTTTTTAATAAAAACAGTCGTAAAAATATATGGGCACTTAATGTAATTATTACCATACCCATACTATGCTATTATAACAAATTTTTCAAACATTCTGTGATCATTCTTAATCTATTTTAAAAAGGTTTTTAGCAAATTTGTATACAATTTCACCCATTTCTGATTTTATCTACTTTTTTCCTTGTTTTCAAGTAGAATTACATGACTTGCTTTTCTGACATTTTTAAAATTAAATTTTACAAATTATTCTTTATTTCACATTATTGACTTATCTTTAAAGTGCCTTAGTCTGTAACCATTCTTAGCTGTCTCTCCTAGACTGTCCAATAGCGTATAATTTGCATAGGCCCCCACTGCTGCGCCAATGCCAGGCAAGAGTTGAAACAGTTTTATTAAATCAATATGATCCCTGTACTCCTGTTGAAATTGACGCCAGTCAAAGCTAGCTAACTTTGTATCCAATGGATATTTTTTAATTGTTTTTTCCCAGTGCAAAATATCGTAATAAACTTCTCTGCGTCTTTTACTACTGGAAAAGGCCAGTTGAAACAAGTAAAGTATAAATATTCGTTCCTTAATATCTCGAACATCATAACCATAGAGGTTTGCAGTCTCAAAAAGAAATTTGATTTTTAGCGTAAGTAACAAAGGAAAATCAGCCAACCCAAGAAAGAATCCCCCAGCTCCTGTTCCCGCACCCTCTGCCGCTGCCGCTTTTTTATAAAATCCAAGTTTATCTTCGACCAACTTCTCCCTCTCATCCAGACCCATACCCTCCGGTACCAAACTGCCTGTGGTAAATTGGGAGCCAACCAATGTAGCATGAACCATGTTTTTGATGGCCGTGGTTAATACCCTATGAATTTTTTCCGGTATAAGTTCATTCATTTTCCTTTGGATTCCCTTTGCCATGCCACTCAAAAAAGACGGCTGCCGGGTCATTTTAATCTGCCAAGCCCTTAACTCTATTAGGGCCTTCTCTTCATATAGATTCATTCTTTCAGGTTCCTTTGCCTAGATTTAGGGGTAGTGCCGTTGTTTTATTATCATTATTTCATATTTTAGCTTATTTATAGAAGGTTAATATGATAAGAAAAATCGGCTTCACTAAGCCTTTGTACAATGGTATAAGCCTTATTTGCCCTTATGCATATCGGAAAGTTTTATTCTTTATTACTTTACTAGAAAAAGCGTTTCATGATCCAGCAAACAAATCACAAAACGCTTCAAGGAAATCAGAAGCAGCTGTTATTTTAATAAATTTATGGCTTCTAATATCTTAGGAATAACTTGTTTCTTTCTGGACACCAGCCCGGAAACAAATACACCTTGTTCTGCTGATACTTGAAAGGCAGTTGAGATTAGAGAATTATTCCTTGCTTGATAAAGCAAATAAGAGCCTTCGTTGATAATATCGGTAATCACCAGCATTGTTAAGAAATAGGATTTATCCTGGTGGGTTTGCTCAACAAACTCAAAAAACTGCTTTTTTCTATTGAATACATCTTCAATATCCAGGGTAAAAACCTGCCCCACACCAATGGTACTACCCTCTAAATCAAACTCCTTGAAGTCCCTATAGAAGATTTCTTTAATAGTAAAGCCTTCCAGGGAACTCCCCATCTTAAACATATCCATAGCAAACTTTTCTACATCAAGTTGTAAAATTTTATTTAATTCTGCAACACTGTCTTTATCCAATGCTGTGGTTGTGGGCGATTTGAAGAGTAATGTGTCTGAGAGAATTCCAGCCAGCAAAACTCCTGCTATTTGCGGAGTTACATCCATAGAAAACTCCTTAAACATCTGGTACACAATGGTGCAGGTACTTCCCACCGGCATATTGCGGAAGGCAATGGGCTTTGTTGTGCAAATATCACCTATTTTATGATGGTCTACGATTTCAAGAATTTCAGCCTCATTTAAACCCTCAGCACTCTGGGAATATTCGTTATGATCTACCAGAATAACCTTTTTCTTGCCTGGGTTGATAATCTGTTTCTTATTAATAAACCCTTGGAATACATTTTCGTGGTTAACCACAGGGTAATTCCTATAGTTGGTATTTAAAATTTCTTCTTTTACTTCATCCAGATAATCATCTGCTTTGAACTTTACAATGCCACTTTTTTTCATAATCAAGGATACAGAATTACATTGGTTAATCAATTTAGAAGTAGTATAGGTGTCCACAGGAACGGTAATCATGGCCACATTATTTAATTGTGCCATTTCTAAATACACCTCAGGTATTTCTCCGTGCCCTGTTATAATAATTAGTTTTACTTGAGACCGAATGGCACACTCAAGAATATCGTAGCGGTCCCCGACAATAATAATGTCATCAGGCCCTAAAGAATTTTGAATATTTTTATAGTAATAGGCAATCACGGATACTTTGCCTGTTACGTGAAAATCTTCCCCTACTAATACTTCTCCATTGAAATCTTTAACAATATTATCCAGCGAGGTATCTATTCTGTAAAAATCCCCTCTAATTAATTCCATGGCAATATCCTTAATGGTAAGGATACCTTGCAGTCTATTTTTATCATCAACCACTGGCAGGGTTCTCATATTATTTTGTTCCATTAATTTATAGGCAGATAAGATAGAGGTTGACGGAGCAATTCCTATTACCCTGTCACACTCCAGATCTTTGACCTGGGTCTTTACATTTCCTAAGACAATTGGAGTTGGCAATCCAAAATGGTTTAAAACAAACTCAGTTTCCTTGCTAATCTTTCCCAATGAACAAGGTATGGTGTCAAATCCCAGGCAATTTTTTAAATAGGATAAACCAATGGCCGAAGCCACGGAATCCGTATCCGGATTTTTGTGTCCAACAATAAACGAAGTCATCTTCTTCCTCCTAAGAATGATATACCCAGCGTATTATAACAAGGTAACCTCGGTAAAATTGAAATCTATCCGACAATTGACAGATGCTTCTTTTCACAAATCTTTAACAACAAAAGCACCTGCAAATCCCAGTTTACTTAAATAATGATGACAATTGTCCCTCTAAACATCCCTCAGACCCATGACTTCATACTATTGGCAGAGAGTTTCCCAATTATCTCAAGGGCTTTCTCAACTTCATCACTCCATTTAACGGCAAAGTTCAGGCAAAAAAACTTTCTATAGTGCTGGCGGGACGAAAAGAGAACTCCGGGGGCAATGGATACAACACTTGACTGTCGAGACCTATCTTCAGTTATTTGCTAATGGTTGCCCAGAACACCTCCGTCCCCAAGTCTGTCCCCACTGCTTAATTCAAGTAATGTTACATCGGCATGGTAAATACAACAGACATGCCTATACTCCGGAGGATCAGTCTCATATTCCTATCTATCGATTTATCTGCCCCAATCCCAATTGTAGAAAAACCACTGCCCTACTTCCGGCTTTTTTAAAAGAACATCACCCAATATCTTTTGATATTCAGGAGAAGGTGATACGCCAGCAAGCAGAAGGTAAGACGTTGGTTCAATTGTCAGGGGAACTGCTACGCCACTTAGGTGAAGAGACCCCATTCTCCATTACAAAAGCCAAGCGATTATTTGATGAGGCTTTGATGGCCCGGACGGCTCAAGGGGGTAAAGAACTAGTCATAATATTAGATGAAGCCCAGGATATTAGTTCATCCCTGCTGTTAGAACTTAGATTCGCTCGAAATCAGCAAATGGACTCCTTATCCCTTTTTACCCTTATTTTAGTGGGGCAACCTGAATTAAGGCGAACACTGCGTATGAATAAATTTGAGGCAATTACTCAGCGAATTCAACTTCGATATCATCTTACAGGATTAATGGCAGAAGAAACTGCAACGTATATTTGCCATCAAATGAAAACCGCCAGTCTGACAACCCCTCTGTTTTCGGACAGTGCCATAAAACTAATTCATACTGAAACTAAGGGGATACCCCGATTGATTAACAGTCTTTGTAGTCAAGCCCTTTATGATGCCAAGCGACGGAACAGTGACGTAATTGAGGAAAGTATGATCGGTAGAATCCTAGCTGATGCAGAACGCCAACGCGGTACAGTCGGATAATGAATTAAGTCCCCATTGCTCACAAGAAGATGTGGTAATGGGGATTTTTCCTATTATCTTAAGAATTATGTCGAACATTATTAGAATGATCCGGGAAGTGCCCGGAGAAATTCTAAAAGAACCAGTATTGTACAGACAAACCCGGACATTTTTATCGAAAACCTTACATATCGAAATTCAAACTTGTGTATGATTGTTCTACCACCTGCCCCAAGACGCTCTTAAGGCGGTTTTTAGTGACATACTCTAATATAAATAAACGAAACCTCTGCCCGGTTATGCCCTAAGGTTTCAGCCACTACTTGCAAAGCCCGTTCCCTTGTAAAACCAGCTTCAATCTTCTCGTTATATAGCTCCCTGGCAAAAGCATGTCGCAGCCCATGAAAGGTTAGTGCTCCCTTCTCCCATTCTCCACCTCATGTCTCCGCAAGCTAGCAGCCTCATGTTAAACACCAAAATGCCACTACTCCATCCGGAGTGCAGCTACCGCTGCGTGGCTGAGCACATACTCCTGTCGGAGTTGCCTCGCTATGGTCGACATGAAAATTCCCCTTTCGTCAGTAAAATGCTAAAAGAAATCCCACCGACACAGCCTGGTGGGTAGATAAATTATTCTGAATTTTTTCTGACTCACAGAAAGATTTTCGAAATTTTAAGGGTGATTTCTGCGTGCCTTCGCCTTCCCTCAAAAAATCAAAAAACCCGTGAGTCCTTGATTTTCAAACACTCACGGGTTTTTCTTATAAATGTAAATGGTCGGGGCGACAGGATTCGAACCTGCGGCCTTTGATTCCCGAAACCAACGCGCTACCAAACTGCGCCACGCCCCGATATGCTCTTGCAGTAACAGAAATTATTATGACTTATTGTTTCTCATTTGTCAAGGACCTTTTATCCAGGTAAACATATTTGTATAATCAGCTATCATTTGTTAATAATAAACCTAAACGTTTCCTGGGGGAGGGATCTTTTTTTGCAAAAAAATGTTGGTACAGCCGATAAAATTTTGCGAGCAACCTTTGGCATTGTCTTTCTGGCCCTGAGTGTTTTAAAAATATTTGGTAGCTTTTGGTCCATTATTTTCGGTTTGTTGGGAGTAGAGATTCTTGTGGTTGCTGCCCTTGGTTACAGTCCCCTTTACGGTATTTTAGATACTTCCACCCGTAAACCCAAGCTCACTGTGGAAGAGGAGGTGGCTAATTGGACAACCGGAGTGCCGGATTCGGAGAAGTAGTAAACACTGCTACTAGTTATTTTGTTCAGCATTCGATAAATAGTAACAAGAAAGGTTCATCAAAGCCATTCAACAATCATACAGAAACAGGAATAGAATTAGATTACACTTCTGATCAACATAAGGACTCAAAGGTTGAATAAACTTCATTCAGATCAACATTTTTAATCTTAATAAATAAGGTCTTTCATTTTGAGTCTTCGGAAGGAGGTTCCTATGTTTAGATGTTGTGTATGTGGCAAAGAAATTGATGAATCCAAAATGGTTTTAGATGAAGAGATGGACACAAATTATTGTGAGAATTGTTATTTAGCTGAACGTTCGCTGGAATAAAATATCACCCTACAATAATAAACAACAGGTTGCCACCTGTTGTTTATTATTGATTCTCCTCATACTCATTTAATCTTTTTTTCTGCTTCCCTCTTTGGTCAGGTATCTCCTCGCTAAGCCCTTCTTGCTCCTTCCACCAGAAATCTCCAAAACAAGGTATTTTAGGCTCCGTCCCCTTAATAAAATAAGCACTTAAGGTGTCACTGGAAAATACCGAAGCCTTTAGTCCATCATAGGCACAGATATTAACCTCAACAACCCCCACGGGTTTTTTAAAATCTGTTTTTTCTGTGCCCTTTAATGCTTCCTCAAAAAAGTTACCCCAAATAGGTGCAGCAATGTCACTGCCTGTTAAACCAACCTTTTTACTTTTATCATCGTACCCAACATAAACCGATGCCACTAGCTCTGGAGAATAGCCAACAAACCAGGCATTGGTGGACTCATCTGTGGTTCCTGTCTTACCTGCCACTGGTCTCGAGACTAATTGGGATATTTGTGCCGCAGTACCACCGGGTTGCACCGCAGCCTTTAACATATCGGTAACAATATAGGCCACTTTCTCATCAACGACCTTGTAGCGCTGGGGGTGCGCCTCTTCCAAAACCCTACCTGAGCTGTCGGTTACCCTTAAGATGGATAGCGGTTTTGTTCGAATTCCTTCATTGGCCAGGGGGCCAAAGGCAACTGCCATTTCTAGGGGGGATACTTCAGCGGACCCAAGGGCCAGAGACAAATAAGGATCCAGTTTACTTTCAATGCCCATTGCTTTGGCATAACGCACCAGTACTTCTGGTCCCAAACGGTCGGCCAATTGAACAGATACCACGTTATCTGAAATGGCCAGGGCCTGTTTCAGGGTAAAGGGACGATAATGATAGCCATGATAATCCTTTGGCCTATATCCCCCAGGGTAGGTAATGGGCTTACAAAAAATAGTGGTAGCTGCGGTATATCCCGATTCAATAGCAGCGGTGTATAGGAATGGTTTAAAGGATGACCCCGGCTGTGATTTTGCCAATGCCCGGTTGTATTGAGATTTCTGCCAATTGCGTCCTCCAACCATAGCCTTTATATAACCATTCCTTGGGTCAATGGCTATCAAGGCCCCTTCCATATCTTTATTAACCTGCCCTAATCCCTGGGTTATGGCCCGTTCAGCAGCTTGCTGCATATCCATATCCAGGGTAGTCTGAATGGTTAAGCCGCTGGAATACAGTAACTCCATACCATTTGGATATTTATTTTTAAAATACTTAACCACCTCTGCAACAAAGTACGGTGCCTGTTGAAAATACTCTGTTTTGGCCTGTGGTTCTATGGTTTGGTCAAGGGCTTGCTTCTTTTTCTCCGGTGTAATCATACCCAACTCCAGCATTCTGTTTAAGACAACCTGCTGCCTCTGCTTTGCTCCTGCTAAATTTGTTGTGGGCGCGTAATAACTTGGTGCCTTGGGTAGTCCCGCCAGCAAAGCACTTTCGCCCAAGGTTAGTTCCTGGGCATGTTTGTCAAAATAAGTCTGGGCCGCAGCCTCAATACCATAAGCTCCCTGTCCAAAATAAACATGGTTCAGATACATATTCAATATTTCTTCTTTGGTATAAGACCGCTCCAATTGTACTGTATAGTATAATTCCTTAATTTTTCTTCCTAGGGTACGTTCAGGCCCCAAATACAAATTCTTTGCCAATTGCTGGGTAATAGTACTGCCACCCTCCACTATACGAAGGTTACGTATATTTATGAGAGCCGCCCGTGCCAATCCCTTTATATCAATGCCAGAATGTTCATAAAAACGATAATCTTCAATGGCCACAATGGCTTGTTGCATTTCTGGAGCAATCTGGTCCAATTCAACTGGAATTTGATTGGTCTGAGATATGGTAGTAATTAATTTATTATTGACATCCACTATCCTAGAAGGTGTTGGTACATCCGGAGGTTCCCTTTGTCCAATGTCCGCACAACCGGACGTGATATTGAATATAATAATGAAACTCACCAATAGGAGAAATAGCTTTGGCCGTTGCATTTTTTCCTCCTGATTTTTAGAATCTTTTTTAATTGTTTCCCTTTAACAAAACGGATATGTGAAATTAAGGTAACCATAAAGTGCCATTAGAATATTCTATTACCATACAACTATTAAGGTTGGTGATAATATGCCAAGGCACGTGGCTCGACAGGGTGATACTTTAAAAGATATCGCCAAAAAATACAAAATAAATCTTAATAACCTAACCATTGCCAATACTCACCTAGAAAACCCAGAGCAACTAAAATCAGGCGATGTATTGTATATTCCTGATTGTTCCGACGGTACTTTTTGTCCCATTGAAGCTCGTTCCCTTAAACCACAGTTATTAAGCATGATGGGCTTTTCTCCACGCCAAATACAGGAACATTATAAGATTTATCAGAGCTATATTACGAAAACCAATGAAGTTAGGATGAAACTTCGGTCCATTGACATGCAGGGCTCTAACTCCATTCACAGTTCATATCGATCTTTAAAAATTGATGAAAGCCAAACAGTAGCTAATGGTAAGCTTCATGAAATGTACTTTGATAACTTAGGGGGAAATGGAAGAACAGCAATTGGTAAGGTATTGGAAATTATTGTAAAAGACTTTGGATCTTACGAATTTTGGGAAAGGGATTTCCGCTCCACAGGCCTTGCCAGCCAAGGGTGGGTCATTCTAGGTTACGATTTTGATGACTGTCATCTGCACAACTACACGCAAGGTGCTCCAGATGTCGTACCCATTGTACGCTTCGAACCCTTATTGGTATTAGACGTCTGCGAACACGCCTATTTCCTTGATTACGGGACAAATCGCAACAGTTATATAGATGCATTTTTTAGAAACATTGATTGGTACACGGTGAATTCACGGTTACAAAATCTGAAATCAACTTATTAAACCGACAAAGGGCCAACCCCTTTCAGAGCTGGCCCTTTGCAGCATTATATTTTTGTAGCTTTAGTGGCAAATACATGATTACCAATTCGGGTAACTACAGGAAGTGTTTTTATCCATTTATCTGTTGCTACAATCGGATTATAAAAGAATAAGGCTCCGCCGGTAGGGTCGCGCCCCATAAGGGCTTCCAGCGCGGCTTTCATAGAATCTTCATCAGGTTCAAGATTAATGGAACCGTCCTGCACCGGCGAAAACTGATACACAAGGTTGTTGTTCTCTAAGATAATTTCCCGAATGCTCTTTGGAAAACCCGGACTCACTAAACGATTAAGAATAACCGCTCCTACAGCCACCTTACCCTCAAAGGTTTCTCCTCTGGCTTCTGCATGAATAAGCCTGGCCAAAAGCTTAATATCCTCTCGGGAAACATCCCCTCGAGATAAAACCATACCATAGGAAGAAATGCTGACTGTCGGTATGACAAGCCTTTGATCGGGATATATTGTCGTGTTCTTTAAATTATTGGCACGCATCAATGACCCTAAGGATACATGATAGTCTCTACACACCTGATAGAGGGTATCCCCCGGTTGGACTGTGTAATAAACCTCAGAACTAGATCGGTCTGGATCGGAACCTTCACACTCTAAACCGCCTGCACCGTCGCCAGCCGCCCCCGTAGCTACTGTTGCAACCATAAAGCTGGAGGTAACTGCTACCAAAACCGCCATCAACGTGGCGATCTTACGGTACTTCTTGTTCATAATTCCTCCTTTCTTACCCAAAACATAGTTTGTACAATTTTACTAAGAATATACATAGAGAACAAAAAACGCCTAAATGGCGTTTTTTATGGCATACTATTAGCTGTACATGGATCTCATAAGGGTTTTCTTCTTTAGGTCTGCCCTATTGTTAGATTCGGATCCTGACCCTGTTTTTCGCGGAAGCTGTTGCTTTAATCTGTTTTGTTCAAACTGACGTTGGTAACTCTCTACTTCTTTTATTGTCCTAATATTATTTTTATACCATTCCCTAAGTATGCTACCAATGTACTTGAAATTATGTTTACCTCTGATAACTGCTTGTCTTAAAGCTTCCAATATTAATTCCGTTTCGTGATCTTCTAGCCAAGCAATAATTTGTTCAATTTCCATCGGAGAAAGAAGCCTACCAAATTCATTTTCAAAGGCCTGGCATAAATCCTGCTCTTGAGATGATAATACAAAGCCAGGATCTTCCTCTACACGTTTTAACCTGCCACCAGGGTTATTCAACTGCTCTGAAATATTATCTAGCTCTTTCTTTTGATTTAACGCCCATACTTCGGATAATTCAAACACAAGGGGTTCAAAATCATATCCTTGTTTGACAACACCTTCTTCACCTATGTAATAATTTGTTATCCCAATAACTCGTTTATCAAGAAGGCTCTTAATCTGCTTCTCAATCTGGGCAGGCTCAGCAGAAAGGCAACCAGCCAAAATCTCCAGCTTTGGCATTAACATATTTTCTTCATTGCGAAGCCTTAGTAACTGGATAACTAACATCATTTCCGAATCCGTAATACCTACGTCTCGGTAGTACTTAAGAAACAAATTTGGTATACCCGTTATTCCTCCGGAAAAAATAGCTGAACCAAAATAAACGGTCATGTTGGTAGCATCAAATTCTTTTTTTAGAGCCCGTCTATTGTTCTGAGACATGCCCCAACCCCCTCATATTTCCTGATAATATTGTATGGTAAAATTGATAACCTTGTCCACAATCGTTTCTCGACAAACTTGATTAAAAAATGGACTTTGTCTGGTTTCCTGTAATACTGAGGAATATTACTTCCCTTTCCTTAAAGGTGCTTCCATTGCATAGAATCCTTCGCTTTGCACAGACGTCTATCTTGTAAATAAAAAGCATAACAATAGGTTATTATATACTAAAAACAGGAGTGTAGGCTATGTCCACAGAAAATTTATTAGAGCATATTAAAGCATTACCACCGGATGAACAAAGGAGCCTAGTCAATCATCTCTTGGATCATTTGTTTCTGGAACAAGATACTAAAGATGATGACCATGACACAGATTTTTACAACTTAGATATCTTCTAACGTAGTAAAAGCAGTGCCTTCCGGCACTGCTTTTACTACGTTAGAAGATTTGAACTCATCCTACGCATAATCCAATTGGCGACACTGTTAATCAAAAAGATTAGTATGATTAACACCGTTGCTGTGGCATAGGCCTTTTCCATCGAGATCCCTTCCATTGCCAATATATACAAGTGAACCGACATACTCCGTGCAGGATCCATAACCGATGAAGGGATGTTTAAGGAACTGCCCGCTGTTAAAATAACTGCAGCGGTTTCTCCCACAACCCGGCCGATACTTAAAATAATACCAGTTACGATGCCGGGTAAAGCACTTGGCAAAACAATTTTCCAAACGGTTTGCCATTTGGTGGCACCTAGGGCCATACTACCTTCGCGAAAGCTTAAAGGCACACTTTTAATGGCTTCTTCACTGGTTCGAATAATGGTAGGTAAAACCATAAAGGCCAGTGTTAACCCGCCGGAAAGCAAGGACCAGGAGAAACCCATAAAGATAACCAGAAAGGCAAAGCCAAATAAACCAAAAATAATCGATGGAATACCAGCCAATGTCTCTGTAGCAAAACGAATCACCTTTACCAGTGGGCCTCTTTGGGTGTATTCCGTCAGTTGGATGGAAGCCATAATTCCAATAGGCACAGCGATGGCCAGAGAAATCAAAATCAAATAAATGGTGCTAACAATAGTGGGAAAAATCCCCCCTTCTTTTCCCATAAAAAGAGGTTCTTCTGTTAAGAATGTCCAGTTTACATGCATGAGTCCGTGTTGAAGAATATGAAAAATAACCGCCATTAAAGCACCGATGGTAACAATAACTGATGTCCACAAAAGTCCACGGGCGATTTTTTCTTCTATTATTACGGCTGTTCTTATTTTTCCCATATTATTCACCCACCCTTTTAGGCACCATTGTTACCATAAAGTTTAAAAACATGATAATAACAAAAAGAACAATACCTGTTGCAAACAATGCCTGGGAATGTTCACCGGCAGCATAGCCCATTTCAATAGCAATATTACCAGTTAGGGTACGAATAGGATCGAGAATGCTTTCGGGTATAGTAGCAACATTACCAACCACCATAATAACCGCCATTG
The DNA here is from genome assembly GCF_000016165.1 of Desulforamulus reducens MI-1. Classification (GTDB taxonomy): domain Bacteria; phylum Bacillota; class Desulfotomaculia; order Desulfotomaculales; family Desulfotomaculaceae; genus Desulfotomaculum; species Desulfotomaculum reducens. The sequence goes on from NC_009253.1 coordinate 2,303,873, forward strand.
TTTCACCAATGGCCCTACCCATCCCTAGAACCACGCCAGTTAGAATACCTGAACTGGCACTGGGTACAATTACCTTTTTAATCGTCTGCCAATGGGTAGCCCCCAAAGCTAAGGAACCTTCCTTGTATTCCTTGGGGACTGACCGTATGGCATCCTCAGATATATTTACAATGGTGGGGAGAATCATGATGGCAAGCACAACGGAGCCGCCAATAATACTGAACCCTCTACCACCAAAGATTTCTCTAATGAAGGGAACTAAAATTACTAGTCCATAAAAACCATAAACTACCGATGGAATACCTGCCAGCAACTCAATGGCGGGCCGAACAATTCGAGTCATTTGCTTAGGAGCAATTTCAGCTAAAAAAATTGCGCATCCCACGCTTAGAGGAACTCCTATGATTAATGCACCAATGGTAACCATAAAGGAACCTACAATCATTGGAAACAAACCAAACTTACTATCCAGAGGATGCCAGTCTGTCCCCGTGATAAAATGTGCAATTCCATACTTACTCATAACGGGAAATCCATCTGCAAATATAAAATAAGTGATTAGTGCAACCACAAGGACCGCTACCGCAGCGCTTAGGAATAGTGATTTTTCAATAATGGTCTCATGTATTTTCTTCATGCCACTTACCTCACCTAAAAATAGGTACAGAGAGGGTTGCTATCCAACCCTCCCCACCTATTTATTTTTGTTATACTTTAGGTTTAAACTAATTATTTTATTGAGATAAAGTGAGATTCCCCAACAATTTTTTGACCTTCTTCACTCATTACAAAATCAACGTAAGCTTTGGTAACTTCGTTCATTTCACCTTTGGTCAGATACAGGAAGGGGCGGGAGATTTTAAAGGCACCAGCTTTTACATTATCAACAGTAGGTTTAACACCATCTACTTTAACACCTTTAACTTCCTCATTTAAAGAACCCAAGGAGATATAACCAATGGCATTTTCATCACCAGCAACGGTGGTTTTAACGGAACCAGTGGAAGGCTGAGTAATTGCCTTGGAATCCATTTTGGCTTCACCCAAAACGATTTCTTCAAAGGCACCGCGGGTACCAGAACCTTCTTCACGGGTTACTACGTTGATTGCAGCATCCTTACCACCAACCTCTTTCCAGTTTTTAATCTCACCGGAAAAGATTTTGGCAACTTGTTCCATGGTTAAATCAGCTACTTGGTTCTTAGGGTTAACAACAACAGCAATACCATCCAGAGCAATTTTTGTTTCCGTTAATCCCATACCCTTCTCAGATTCCTTTAGGTCACGGGAAGAAGCACCAATTTGAGCAGCGCCTTCGTTAGCAGCCTTAACACCAGCAGAAGATCCACCACCCTGTACGTTAACAGTTACACCGGAGTTTTTAGTCATAAAAGCCTTTGCTAATTCTTCCGAAAGGGGTTGAACAGAAGTGGAACCAGCAATGGTTATGGAACCAGAGAGTCCAGCTCCCTTTTCTCCTTCAGCCTTGGGCGCTTCTTCTTTCTTGCCACAGCCAGCAAAGACAACTGTAGCAGCCAGGATTAAAGTAAGTACCAGCATTAACTTCTTGGTGTTTTTAAACATGATTTTCCTCCTTATTTTTAGTTTATTATGATTAATTTTTAACTCACTATCTAACTTAGTTTTATAGTTTTTATTATTTACCGGGCTGGTTTTTTTATTTCCCCACCTCCCTATTGCATTGTATAAGAATTTTGTTAATAAACAGGTTGTTTACAGTAAACAAATAGTTAAACACTTGTTAAGTTTATATTAAGCTGTACCAATTCAGGCTATTTTATCTTTATCGTTCTCTTCTTCTGAAATATAGGGGGATACTGTAAAAAACGAGGTCTTCTAATATATCATAACTATTGTTTTTTACAGCATTTAGATTTATAGCCAATAATTAGTCATTAAATATAACAAAAGTCTGAAGGATATTCAGTTTTCTTCCACGAATAACGTGAAATTAGTCTAATAGAAACGGATGGTTTTATTATGGTTGCTGACGTTAAGATATTGGATAACATTATTAAAGAAACCATTTCTGTTATTGAAAAAAGCAAGGAACAGATCTACTACATAGCAGAGTCCGCCCACCTGGAGTGGCAAAGGGTGGAAAATGAGATTAAACAAACGAAATATCAACTAGGGAAAATCATTGATGAAGTAAATAAGTTAGAGATAGAAGAACGCCGAGCCAGGGTTCGATTAATGGAGGTAAGCAGGGATTTTGATCGCTATAACGAAGCAGCCATTAAGCAAGCCTATGAACAGGCCCAAGTTACTCAGTTAAGATTGGTGATGCTTCGTGAGGAAGAAAAAACCTTACGTTTTAAACGGGATCATCTTGAAATTTCCCTCAAACGTATGAAGGATACAGCAGACCGTGCTGAGAAATTAGTATCCCAGGTAGGTGTCGCCCTACAATATTTAAGTAAAGATTTATCCGGTGTCAGTGAAAAACTAACGAATTTACATGATATGCAGCAGTTGGGTATTTCAATTATCCGTGCTCAAGAAGAAGAAAGAAAAAGAGTTGCCCGAGAAATCCATGATGGTCCGGCCCAATCCATGGCAAACATTGTAATGCGAGCGGAATTTTGTTTAAAACTACTGGAGATGAACCCTAGCATGGTAGGGAATGAGCTGGTGTCTTTGCAACAGCTTGTCCGCCAGAGTCTACAAGATGTTCGTAAAATCATATTTGACCTGCGTCCTATGGTGCTGGATGACCTTGGACTCATCCCCGCAGTCAAACGTTACTTAGAAGACTACAAGGTTCAAAATAATATAAGTGCAGACTTTGTCTTTATCGGTAAGGAACAACGATTTGATGCATCTATGGAGGTTGCTGTTTTCCGGATTATTCAAGAAGCCTTAATAAATATAAAAAAACACGCAGCAGCCCGCCATGTTTTAATAAAAATGGAGCTAATATCGTCACGCATCAACGTATATATAAAAGATGACGGTTGTGGCTTTGTTGTTGGCCACATAAAACCCAGGGGAGATGGCAGCGGCTACGGGTTGTTGGGCATGAGGGAAAGAATACAACTATTAAAAGGTACCCTATCCATTAACTCAACTCCTGGAAAAGGAACAGAGCTAAACTTTTCTCTACCACTGGATACTTAAAGAACCATCGTTAAGCTGTATATGGAAAATTTCTATTCTGTCCATTGTCCAAGGATAGCCCAGGGAGGATTATCATGAACACATCTATAAAATTATTAATAGCCGACGACCATATTTTAATCAGAGAAGGACTTAGAAAAATCCTATCCATTGAACCTCACATATCAGTAGTGGGTGAGGTAACCAACGGCCAACAAGCTGTGGACTACTGTTTAAAAAATCCTGTGGACATTGTCCTGATGGATATTAACATGCCCATTATGAATGGTATCGAAGCCTGCCGCCAAATAAAAAAACTGAATCCCAATATAGGGATCATTGCCCTTACCATTCATGATCAAGATGAGTATCTTTTTGAACTTATTAAATACGGTATTTCTGGTTACGTGTTAAAGGATATTCATCCAGACCAACTGATCAAAACCATCCTCGGGGTGGCCCAGGGTGAATCCTTTATTCCTCCGTCTCTCACAGCCCGAGTCTTGGCGGAGTTTACCAGACTTTCCTCCGGCGACTATTCTGAAAAAAAACATCTGAACCTAACGGAACGAGAAATTGAGGTACTAAAACAGGTGGCGAAGGGTCAAAGCAACAAGGCCATTGCTAACGCTTTGTATATTAGTGAAAAAACCGTAAAAAATCACCTTACCAATATCTTTCAAAAAATTGGTGTGGCCGATCGTACCCAGGCTGCCCTATATGCCATCAAAGAAAAATTAGTTGATTTATAAAGCAGAATTAAACCCCCTGAGTCAAAAGACCAGAGGGTTTTTCATTTTATCAGGACTATGCACCCAGTGTTCCCAGAGACCATAAGTAACTTTAAAACACAACCACCGTCGGGCAAGCTTTAAGACTATAGAATCATGTCGAAAAGCAGAAGTAATGTTAATCTATACACACAAAAAGATAGCAAAGTAACTCCAGAGGAGAGGTGGTGGCTGGGACTGGATACAATTATCCATTTATGGTCTGAGGAATGTGCCCAGGGAATGGCAGAATACGGCTTGATTTTGGCTATTATTGTCTTATTTCTTCTGCTGCCCTTTACCAATATGGTAAACGCAATCCCTTCAGGCATCCAACCTATATCCGACAAACTCTTGGAGTAAAAAACGAAAGGGGAATAAATATGAAACAAATGCTTATGAATCTACTGAAGGAAGAAAACGGTCAAGGTATGGCTGAATACGGTCTTATTCTGGCGCTTATCGCTGTGGTTTGTGTTGGCGCCCTAACCACTTTAGGCAATGGACTAACCGCCAAGTTCACTGATGTTAATGCTAAGTTAACTCCTGCTGCTACTCCGTAGCCAAGTCAATATAAACAAATAATTACTGTGACCCTACTTAGCATCTAAGTAGGGTCACTTACTAATAAGGGGTTGATGGTTCTTGTTATCGGATATTGCATTAATCACCGTAGTGTTGATTTCCCTTTACACCGACCTGCGTTACCGCAAAATTTACAATGCTGTTTTATTTCCAACCTTTCTGCTGGCCCTTACCTATTGGTTCGTCAGCGGTGGCCTGGGAGGAATTCTTTTCAGTATTAAGGGAGCCACCCTGGGGCTAGCTCTCCTCTTGATTCCCTTTATGCTAGGTGGTATGGGGGCCGGTGACGTAAAGCTTTTGGCTGTCATTGGTGCCTGGCAGGGGCCACAATTTGTTTGGCTTTGTTTCCTCTGTACTGCCATTGTTGGCGGCATTATTGCTGCAGTGCAGCTTAGCAAAAGCGGACGCCTACTGCAAAGTTTAAAATATATTCTCTTTACCTTTTTGCCAGGGGCACCAAAAGCACATGCCTTCGGCACACTGACCACCGCTAAGGCCGGAGAGGCTTTTCCCTATGGTGTAGCCATTGCCTCTGGTACTTTTGCCACCTATCTTTTGAGGTGATGAAATGATTAAGTTACTAAGGAAGTTACGACAAAGTCAAAGGGGTCAAACATTGGTGGAACTGGCTCTCATCCTTCCCATTCTGGTGGTTATGCTGATGGGAACCATAGAATTCGGCCGCATCTTCTTTACCTACTTAACAGTGACCCATGCTTCCCGGGAAGTAGCACGGGCCACAGTCATCCATACCAACAAAGATGATACTTATATCCGTCAGAAGGTAGAAGATGCGGCCTCCTGGTTAACCACCACCGGATTAACCGTCGAGGTAACCCCCTCTTTACCTACCAACCGGACCAGCGGTGTACCGTTAACTGTCACAGTCAGCTATCCGGTAGAATTATATACCCCTGTACTCAGTGATGTTATGAATAACCCTTTTGTAGTACAAGCCCAAACAACCATGCGGATTGAATGAGGTGACAGGGATGAAAAAGAGAATTCTTAGTTTTTTCTCAGACGATCGAGGTCTGGCAGTGGTCCTGGTTTCACTGGCTATGACAGTTCTCATTGGTGCTGCGGCCCTGGTAACCGATGTGGGTCTAGTGACCTTGGTCAAAAACCGGCTCTCTAACGCCGCAGATGCAGCCTCTTTGGCCGGAGCACAGGAGCTGCCGGATAACCCGAACACTGCCCTGAGTATTGCCCACGCCTATGCCTTAAGTAATGGACTGTCCGAGGAGCAGATTGATATCCATCTGGTCACGGACCCCACAGATACCTATTATGATGGTGTAAAGGTAGATACACATCAAACCGTTGATTACATTATGGCCAAAGCCCTTGGCTTTACCTCTGCCAATGTACAGGCTACGGCCACTGCTAAGGTTTTACCCATAACCTCTGCTTCCGGGGCTGTTCCCCTCTTTATCCCGGACACCCAACCGTTAATTTTTGGACAGCACTATGATCTTCGTTCCAAGGACGCCGATTTTGGTCCCGGTAACTTCGGAGCCCTGGATTTTGGTTCCGGCTCAAAGACCTTTGAAGAAACCCTGGCCGAGGGATTTCAGGGCGAAATTAAAGTCAATTACCAAATTAATACCTTAACCGGTGTCATTAAAAATAAAACCATGTGGGGTATCCAAAGTAGAATTAATCAATGTACTCACAATTGCACACCCGACAACTTTCAACCGGACTGCCCCAGGGTGCTGATTATGCCCGTTGTTCATTACGATTCCTTAAATGGTACCAAACCTGTAACCATTGTAGGTTTTGCTGCCTTTTTGGTCGATGCAATTAAAACTGACGGTTCCGGTACCAACAACCCGATCTTAATTTCAGGAACCTTTATCAAAACCCTGACCGAAGGAGCAGGCAGTTTAACGCAAACCGACTATGGTTTACGTACAGCAAAACTTGTTGAGTGACAAGGAGGAAATATCTTGCGTAATAAATTAATCTTTATTTTAGCCATTATATTTGGCTTAGTAGCAGCCTTTGGAGTCTATCAATACCTAGGCCATTTAAAACAATCTTATAGATCTTCGGGCAACTTTAAGCAGGTTGTGGTGCCTACTCAACCCCTGGGGCCGAAAACCCTTATCACAGATAAAATGGTGAAAGTCAAGGATATTCCGGTGGAACTGATTCAACCTGGCACCGCTATAGCTCCCCAGGATGTAGTAGGAAAAATTACCCGCTCGGAACTGTACCCCGAAGAACCTATTATGCTGAACCGTATTTATAAGGATAGCAACACCGACGGCGACTTAGCCCTCCTGATCCCAGAAGGGCAACGGGCATTAACGGTGGCCGTGGACGATGTAAGCGGCGTAGCAGGCCTGCTGCAACCAGGTGACCATGTGGATATAATCGTGACCTTTGATTATGAAGGTGAGCAAACAAGCCTAAGCACACTCTTACTGCAAAACATACAGGTGCTTGCTGTGGGCCAGTCCCTTGATAATACGCCAAAGGCAGAAAAGAAAACCAGTAGCCAAACCGTAACTCTTTCAGTACAGCCAGGTCAAGCCACTCCCCTGACCCTGGCCACTGAAAGAGGCAGCATCCGCTTGATGCTTCGTTCACCCAAGGATGCAGGAACAGCCAATCTGCCTTCCAGCCAAATGAATAATCTAGTCCGTTAACACTAGGAGGTAATATTATGTCAGAAATCCGTGTTCTAGTGGCAGATGATATCGCCACCACCCGAGAGGATGTTAAGCGCTTACTGTACTTTGAAGAAGATATCACCGTGGTGGGGGAAGCTTCCGACGGTGAAGAGGCAGTAACTATGGCCTGCAACCTAAAGCCCGATGTTATTTTAATGGATATTAACATGCCGAAATTAGATGGTATCCAGTCCACCGAGAAAATTGTTAATTCTTGCCCGGAATGTTCCATTATCATTGTTTCCATTCAGGGAGAACAGGAATACCTTAGAAGGGCCATGGCTGCTGGGGCCAGGGAATACCTGGTTAAACCCTTTAGCAGTAATGAACTGGCAGATACCATCCGTAAGGTTTATGAAATAAATACGAAACGTCTGTCCCTGGTAGGGCTACATTCCCAAGCAAGTCCTCGAATCAAAACACCCAAGGGAAGAATCATTACCCTATTTTGTTCCAAGGGTGGGGTTGGTAAAACCACTTTGGCCGCCAACCTAACCATTGCCCTGGCCCAGACCACCAAGAAAAAGGTAATCCTATTGGACCTGGATCTCCATGGTGGTGATGTTGGCGTCATGCTCAATGTAAGTGCCCGGGGAACCATCGCTGAATTAGCCCAGGAAAGTGACCCCTACGATATGTCCCTGGTGGATAGTTATCTGGTTCCCCACCTCTCGGGCGCTAAGATACTGCCTGCCCCTACCAGTCCAGAGCAGGCTGAGTTAATTACTCTGGAACGGGTGGAAGAACTTTTAAATCTGCTACAGGAAAACTTTGATTATATTGTCATTGACACCTCCCCGGTGTTTAATGACATAAATCTGGCTTCTCTGGATGCAGCACATCAAATCCTGGTATTGCTAACCCAAGATCTGCCCTGTGTTAAACACGTTAAAACAAATATCGATATCCTTTCCACCTTGGGTCACAGTGATAAAATCCGCTTGGTGGTAAACTGTGCCGGTGTGGATGGTGGTATTAAAGTATCCGATTTGGAGAAATCCCTTAACCATAGCGCCTATGCCACGATTCCCTTGGAAGAAAAAGTCGTTCGAAGCGCTATCAATAAGGGGCTGCCCTTTGTCATGACCCAAGCCAACAGTAAAGTAACCGAAGCCATTTTGGATCTGGCTACCAAACTGTCAGGCAGTAACGGAAAAACAGAAAAGGCAGAGGAAACTGCCACCCCGCTGGAACCTAAACGCTCCATCATCGGTCGCCTATTCAGCTTCTAGGAGTGATCTAAATGTCTTTGTTACAAAGATTGGAAAAGCAAAAATCACTTCAACCTGACCATACTCAGCAGGTTGAAATAGCCTTGGCACGTAGGGACCGTCGCCTTCAGGGCAAAGCCCCATTGCAGGAACTGACCCTTACCCTACATAAAAAAGTAATTGATAAACTGAAAGACATCCCGGAGGATGTTAAAGATCACCCGGAGACCCTGGCCAAAAAAATCGAGACTCTGGTAAATGATTTATTAGACGAGGGTGAAGAAAATGTTGCCAGGCCCCAGCGGCAAATGATCGTTGCAGAGATTATCGATGAAACCATTGGCTTCGGACCCATTACCACCCTGCTTAACGATCCCAGCATCTCCGAGGTCATGGTAAACGGCCCAGACCAAATCTACGTAGAACGGGATGGCAAACTGATCCTTACAGGGGTCAATTTCCGCGATAATGCCCATGTGCTACACATTATTGATAAAATTGTCGCTCCCATCGGGCGAAGAATTGATGAGAGTATGCCCATGGTGGATGCCCGCTTACCGGACGGTTCCCGTGTGAATGCCATTATTCCTCCGTTGGCACTGAACGGACCCACCATTACCATTCGTAAGTTTTCCAAGGATCCCTATACGGTTGATGATTTAATTAATTTTGGTACCCTAACACCTCAAATGGCCCAGTTTGTTGAGGCCTGCGTAAAAGCACGCTTAAACATTGTGGTTTCCGGCGGTACCGGCAGTGGTAAAACCACAACCTTAAACGTCCTTTCCTCCTTTATCCCTCCGGATGAAAGGATTGTGACCATCGAAGACGCAGCGGAACTGCAGCTACGACAGGAACATGTCATTACCCTGGAAAGCCGCCCCCCAAACATTGAAGGCAAAGGAGCTATCACCATCCGTGATTTGGTACGCAATAGTCTGCGAATGAGACCGGAACGAATCGTGGTTGGCGAAGTCCGCAGCGGTGAAGCCTTGGATATGTTGCAAGCCATGAACACCGGTCACGACGGCTCACTGACCACGGGGCACGCCAACACCCCTCGGGATATGCTGTCTCGACTGGAAACAATGGTGTTGATGGCGGGTATGGACCTGCCGATTCGGGCTATTCGGGAACAAATATCTTCAGCCATTGACCTGATCATTCAACAGAGCCGCCTGAAGGACGGTTCCCGTAAGATAACCCATATTACTGAGGTCCAGGGCATGGAAGGTGAAGTGATTATCCTCCAGGATCTGTTTGTCTTTCACCAGACTGGCCTGGATGAAAACGGAAAAGTTAAAGGTACCTTTCATAGTACCGGTATTCGTCCCAAATTTACTAGCCAGTTAGAGACCATTGGTATCAAATTGCCCCCGGGTCTCTTCAGTCCGTCTCTCTTTTAAATTTCATTATCCCAGGAGGTACCAGCATGACACTTGAGCAGATTGCCCTGACAATCTTTATTTCCGGAAGCCTGCTGGTTCTGGGCATTCACCGGATTCGTTCCAAAGATAGCCTGGAAATCAGTCATCGCATGAATAAAATTACAGCAAAAACCTTTCGCCAGCGTCTGGCTCAAAGCGACAGTGAGGAAACCCCAAAGGAAGGTTGGCGGGGACTCCTTAACCCTTTTTCAAAAATTTTTGCCAAACAAAGTTTTAGTAAACGTATGGAAATTGAGTTAACAAAAGCAGATATTCCCTTAAGGGGGGAAGAATTTATTGTTCTGCTCCTCTTGACCGGTTTTGGGTGCTCCCTTTTCTTTACGTTACTGACCCTGAACCTGGCCTTTGGGGTTGTAGCTGGCTTATTGGGCTTAATCGTTCCCTTCTTGTTTATTCGCATAAAACGTCAAAAGAGGCTGGCAAAATTCAACTCCCAGATTAGCGATGCCCTGGTAATTATGTCTAACTCCCTCCGGTCAGGCTTTAGCTTTCTGCAAGCAATGGATATGGTTCGCAAGGAACTGCCCAACCCTATTTCCAAAGAATTCGGACGCACCTTTCAAGAAATGAATCTTGGTACCCAAGCTGAAGAAGCTTTAGAGAATATGGCCCAGCGAGTGAAAAGCGATGATCTGGATTTATTAATCACAGCCGTCCTCATCCAACGTCAGGTGGGTGGTAATCTAGCCGAAGTTATGGATAACATTGCCGATACCATTCGTGAGCGGGTAAGAGTCAAAGGCCAAATTCGGACCCTAACCGCCCAGGGACGTATTTCCGGATTCGTCATCGGCCTTTTACCCTTTGGCCTAACAACGGTCATGATAACCATTAGCCCCAGCTACATTCTGACCCTTTTTAACAGCCAGCTTGGACTGCTCATGATGGGAATGGCCATTATTTCGGAAGTCATCGGTGTTATGTTCATTAAAAAGATTGTTAATATCGAGGTGTAATGGATGGAGAATCTACTTCAACTCATTGTAGGCATGATTTTCTTTGCCGTGACCTTTGCCACCCTGGTTCTTTACCGCCTTGTCTTCGGGGAGCGTATACAAGTGGCCCAACGGATGGATCAGGTGGTTGGCTCCCCGGCACCAATCCCTGTCCGGGAACTGGAACTCAGCGTGCCCCTTTACCAAAGGGCCATCCACCCGGCTCTTTCCACAATGGCTAGATGGTTAACCAGATTCATACCCTCTGCCCGGGAAAAAGAACTTCAGAAGAAAATCATTTATGCCGGTAACCCCGGCCACCTGGATGCCAAGGAATGGGTGGTAGTTAAGTACCTGGGAGCCGTGGGGCTGGGCTTCTTCTTCTGGTCCTGGGCTGGCATGGCCGGTAAGGCTCTGCCCCAGTGCCTTTTACTAGGAGCTACCGGTGTTCCCCTGGGTTGGCTTTTGCCTGATTTATATTTAAACTCTAGAATTCGGAACCGAAAAACCCAAGTGGAAAAGTCCCTCCCCGATGCCCTTGATTTGTTAACAGTCAGCGTGGAAGCAGGTTTAGGCTTTGATGGTGCCCTAATGAAGGTGGCAGAAAAAACTAAAGGTATAATGGCAGATGAATTTATCCTCATGCTGCAGGAATGCCACATGGGGAAACCTCGCCGTGAAGCCCTGCGGGATATGGCCACCAGATTAGACGTAGACGATTTATCCAGCTTCTGTGGTTCCATTATCCTGGCAGATACCTTAGGCATCAGCATCGGAAACGTTTTACGCACACAATCCCAGCAAATGCGTCAGAAACGTCGCCAAAAAACAGAGGAATTAGCCATGAAGGCTCCCATTAAGATGTTATTCCCCATGGTGTTTTTTATTTTTCCTGCAATCTTTGTTATCCTGCTGGGCCCGGCGGCTCTCCAGATTATGAAGGCCTTTGCAAACTAAGGAGTGTACCAACATGCAGTTGATTAACCAAAGCACAGGCAGGCTAGTGGCCAGCCAGGTAGGGCTGGCAAAAACCTTCTGGCAACGCCTAAAGGGATTGCTGGGAAAGAAGGAATTACCGCCTGGGCATGGCCTTGCCATCACCCCATGTTATTCTATTCATACATGCTTTATGAGGTTTCCTATCGATGTGGTTTTCTTAAATAAGCACGGCAAGGTTCTTCACCTAATTGAACATATGACCCCCTGGCATTTCAGCCCCATCATTTGGAATGCAGTTACCGTTATTGAACTACCATTTGGTAGTTTGCAAAGCTCTTTGCTTAAACCTGGAGATGTCCTTATTTTTCAAAAGTAATCCTTTGGAGGTGTACATCTATGTTTCACAAGAAAAAGTCTTTTCAAAGAAAAAAAGTAGGGCGATTTTCCCTAGGCTTTAAATTAAGTTTAAGCATTACTTTATTAGTTATGTTGCTGATGATTTGTATTGGCATAAATTCCTATCTGCGTAACCGTACTATCCTACTGCAGGAAGCCCAAAGCAGAGGTTGGATGACCGCCAGAACCACCAGTGCCTTTGCTGCGGATTACCTACGGGGCTATAATCCAAACTTGCAAAGCAACATCATCGACCACCTGGAGCGTGATCCCTTTATTAAACGGGTAGCGATTTTGGATATCAACGGTGTTGTTCTAAAATCCTCCGACGAAAGCATGGTTCAAAAGAAAATGACTGGCCAAGAAGTACAAGAAGCCCTGATCCAAAAAAAAGATACCCTAAAATACATATCTGATATAAAGGGACACCCTCTCACCATGGAGTTTATATCCCCCGTTGCTGCTCGCAACGAGGCACCCCTTGGTTATTTCTGGATTGAAGCAGATTTAACTTACATCAGTGCTCACCTTATTAACACGGCTCGAAACCAAATCATCACTTCTTTACTGGCTATTTTAGCTGGTCTTATTCTTAGCCGGCTGATTATTATTCGCGTCATACAACGACCCATCAAAGAGTTGGTGCAAGCCACCGATCGCGTTTCCACCGGGGATTTCTCCGGCAGGGTCCATGTTTATAACCAGGATGAGCTTGGCAAACTGGCCAATGCCTTTAATACCATGACTGACCACCTGGGAGTTTTGTTTCAATCCATTCGTACAGCAGTTAACGATATTAATCATACAACCATGCTGATCATTAACCGTTCTGAACAATCGGACCTAGCCACTCGTAAGTTGACAGATTCCTTAAACCAACTTCAACAAACCGCTGCACAGTTACCCAATGCAGCTCAAAATGATATACCCCTGGAATGTTCTAACAAACTCCATGAATCAACGGAGACCACCCTGCGGCAGCAAGAACACTTAAAAGAAATCCGTAGTGCTTCTAGAAAATTAATTCGTTATGTGGATCGGTTAGACAGTATTTCTTTACAGTTTAAATTTAACGAAAAATAGATTAGGGTGTGCTTACACCCCAATCTATTTTTTTAGGCTTGAAATCCTGTCAATCCCCCGCCTAATTTTCTTTGGGACAGGAAATAACTCCTGCTTGTCGAATAAAACCAATTACTAATAATTGTTAAGGAGTGATAATTTTGACAGAAGCTATTTTCCGCCAGCAGCGTAATGGTTTATATGCCGTTAACATCGTGATACCTGGAGGTATCCTGACCCCTGAACAATTTATGGGCTTGGCTGAGGTAGCCCGGGATACCGGAGTGTGGCGAATTAAGTGTGGTATCCGCCAGTCTTTAATTGTAGTCTTGGATCAGGATAAAATCCCCACCCTCCTAGAGAAAATTCATGCCCTTGGTCTACAAATAGCGCCCTTTGGTAATAAAATCCGTAGCGTTAAGGCTTGTCCTGGTGGTGCCGAGCTTTGCCCCAGATCCCTTGGACCCGCCCTGGAACTGGGCATGGAACTACAGGAACGCTATTTGGGTCAGGATGTTCCCAAGGATTTTAAAATTTCTACCGCCGGTTGCCCCAGGGGTTGTACCGAACCCTATTGTGCTGATCTAGGGCTCATTGCCAGAGGTGGCGATAAGTTTGATGTTGTAATTGGCGGCAGAGGGGCCACTAGCAAACCTATGCACGGTGTAAAGATCGCTTCGGATGTGAACAAGAACAAAGTTTTTGCTGTGGTGGATTTTGTCCTGGCAACCTACCGAGCTCATGCTGAACCCCATGAAAGATTGTGCAAAACCATGGCACGCTTGGGAACAACATTGTTCACTCCCCAACTTGAGCTTTATCAGGCTGAAGAACAAGCCCAGGACGAATTTGCCGCTTTTCTGATGGAATAAGAGGAGGTAAAACCATGTCTGATTCGAAAGCCCTTGATATAAATTTTAATAAACTCTCCAACTATCTTTCTGAATTCTGCCGGGACTGTGATCTGCAAGCTTCCGGACAGTGCAAGGAAGCAACTTGCTTAATTGGTTTTTCCAAAAAGGTCGTTCGTTTTGCACAACAAAAAGGAGTTTTTGATATTCCCGGTGCCAGCAACCTAATCCCGAAAAATGATTTCAAGCCTTACTATCAGGAGCAAATCTCCAAAACCATTGCCGAAAGCTGTAAACAATGTAAGGAATGCCGGGATAACCATTCCCAGGACTGTGTGGTTTCCCTTGTGCGGACTGCTCTGGAAAGTGCTGTCCTGCAGGAACAGATTGATTATCCCGGCAGTGTATTCATGTATCTGGCTAAAGTAAAACAGCAAAGCGAGGAACTCTCCTCCCAAATAGCTAACCACCTTCGTAAGTAGCCATGTCAAAGGCCCGGATTTTTCCGGGCCTTCTTTTTAGAACATTAAGAAACGTTTTTTTAGAACATGATAGAGTGCTAGGTAGCCTACCCCTACCACTCCAAGGAAAACAAAGGCAATGACATGATACAAATCGATACGGTTCTCTAGTGCATCAATCTTTTGGTCTCTCACCCCGATTTCTCTCTGAATGTCTTCCTTTTCTCTGGCCACAATCTCTTTTTGACTCTTTACCAGGAGTTTCTCTTCCTGAATACGACTCATTTCCTCCTGCAATTGTGTATTAGCACTGCTTAGATCCTTAACCCTTTCATTTAACAAATATTCGTTAGACTGTCCATCCAATTCATTTAAGCTATTCCACAACACTAAGCCATTGGTTTTATCCAATTTAACCCCGTTTAAATACCCAATGGTAGGTGCCACATCACAAATGCTGACCGGAGGGATAGTAGTGCCACTCTTGAAGGGTAAACCCTTCATAATTAGAGGTGGTGCACCTAAAGTTCCTGTGAGAATAATCATGCAGCTGTCGTAGAGATCTTCGTCATGCAACTTCTTTAAAAGACGTCCAACCTGAGCATCCATTTTGGTGATTGCCATTTTATATTCGTTGCTATTAACCCCAGATTTTTTATATATATCACGAAGTTCAGGAAGTAAAATAATATTCATGTAGGATTGTTCTTTGGTCCATTCATTTAATAAATTATTTATTACCAGCTCATCTTTCTTATCGAATGGTCCATTACAAGTATGTCCACCCTTTGCGGCTAAATGTTTTAGTTCTCCTTCGGCACCATAGAAACATGTCTTGATTTTCTTTTGCTGCATTAATGTCTGGATAGACATACCATCCAACTTATCTCCTGTTTGTATAAATTTGTGGTTATCCGGCAGCATACCTGTCAGAATAGACGCCACCGAGGCCTGTGTTGTATCGGGAAAAACTGAGATAACCTTGGAGGCCCTCACCCCTGCAGTTGCCAGTCCATTTATATTGGGGGCTGAGGTCCTTTGCAAGGTTTCGTCTTGCAGCCCGTCAATAACAATCATAAATATCTTACTGGTTACTTTAGGTTCTTTCCCTGTTTTCTCCTTATTGGTTGCTTCTTCAGCCCTTGCCTGCAATGAAAAGGCAAAACAAACCAGCAGTGACAAAATGGATATGGATATGGATATGGATATTCTTTTTCGAACCATTCGCTGGAACCCCCTCTGGGCGGCATATTTTATACAAATATATATCGAAGATTTGTCCATCTTATGACCATTATTTTCCTTTATTTATTGACAAATTTATTCTTTTTCCATATTTTAGCGTATATTCATCTCAAATATGACAATACTATTAACACTCCGCTTTGGTGAGTTCTATCTCTCCCGTCCAGCAATACGCTGGACTTTTTTCTTTGAAAATTAAAATTTACTCTTGCCAATGTGTTATTTTTTTGCTAAAATAGCTTTTGTCAGTGGTCGCATCGGGGTGTAGCGCAGCTTGGTAGCGCACCTGCCTTGGGAGCAGGGGGTCGCACGTTCGAATCGTGTCACCCCGACCAGATCTAGTAAAATCAAGGACTTAGAGGTTTTTAATCTCTAAGTCCTTTCTCTTTTTACCCCTTATCCATCACAATTTTAAAATTTAACTTCCTTATGTAATAAGGGATAAAGGAAACGGTAATCTATTTTTACACTCTGCTATGAAGTTAAGGTGTCAAAATTTAATTTCAAGGGAGTGTTTTAAATGACCAATGAACAAATGGTAAAAATGTTTTTAATCTACCAAGAAAGTAGAAACCTTTCCCCTCGTACTCTTGAATGGTACAAATACATTACCGCTAAATTCATCAATTATTGCAACGACAATGATATTCAAATTGATTCCCTTAAAACACCCGAAGCCCGTCAATGGGTAAACTGGCTTCAAAAAGGTTCAGAAACTCAGTATAAGGGGAATTCCATTAACTGTCATATAAGAGCCATCAAAACCATGTTCAACTATTTTATGGAAGATGAATATATCGACAAAAATCCATTTCATAAAGTCAGTAAAATTAAGGTTGATAATACTATCATCCATACTTTTGAGCCAGATGAAATTAAGAAAATGCTTGCTCAACTAAACAAAAATACATTTTATGATCTGCGAGACAATCTCATGCTCAGGATAATGTACGATTGTGGATTGCGTGTCAGTGAGATAATCAATCTAAAAATCACCGACATAGACACAGATAAAAATATGTTTAAGGTATTCGGCAAAGGCCACAAGGAAAGAATGGTTCCTTTTGGACGCTCTGTTAAACGAGAATTGGTAAAATATTTACCTAAACGAAATAAGGCAGTTCCACATGATTTAGATGAAGGATATTTACTTTGTACAAATCAAGGGACACCCCTACACAAGCGTAATATTCTGCGAAAAATTAGAATTGTTGGTCAAGGTGCAGGGATTGAAGGTAAACGTCTTAGCCCCCACACCTACCGCCATTCCTTTGCAAAACAATATTTAATGGCAGGTGGAGATTTATTTTCACTCCAAACTATCATGGGACATAGTTCGCTCAATTCTACCAGACGTTATATTACCTTACTCACCGAAGATATTCAAAAGCAACACCGTCAATTCAGCCCCTTAGACAATCTTTAGGGGGTGCTGAATATGAAATTAAAACAAATTTACGGTTATGGTAAAACAATCCTCTGCCATCAGCCCACCATTGGCGACTGGTATAACAACATAGAATGTTCTATCTCTAAGCGGAATATTATTGTTACTACAGAAATAAATAAATCTGACTATCAATCAATAGTATCTCCTGGAGAGTTTTGTTCTGATTGTCCTTGTAACAAAGGGGCAGTAAATCTCTTCTGGGAAATGAAATAATCCAAAGGAGTAGGAATTTTTGCCTACTCCTTTTTTATGTCTTAGAACAAAGATTTTACTTGAATTTGCTTACTCGCCTTAATGGTATTATCACTATTCAAAGTACAAACTAATTCTAAATATTTATTAACATAAGATGATGTACTAGTTGCTTTAATACTTACAGAATTACCTGTTTGGCTCTGGATTGTAGCATAAATATTAGTAGTGCCATCTGGGTTAGGACTTTTAATTGTCCATGTTCCGCTCTGATCTGCCACCTCAACCCCATTATCATAGAATGTAGCGGTATATGATTGTGTCTGATTGAGTTTAATAGTAGCACCACCTGTAATTACAATAGAATAATTATGACTTATAGGTACTTCTTGGACAATGACTTGTAATGCATCATTAATTTCTGGCCTGTCTGCCATTTGTGCGGTAATCGTTACTGTTCCAATGGAAATACCTGTAATTAATCCACTGCTATTTACAGTAGCAATATTATTATCACTTGAAGTAAATATAATATTAGGATTATCAACTATAACTCCATTATCTGTTAATGTATATTTTAATTGTAAATTATCTCCAATATTTAAAGTTGCTGATTCATTGGTTATAGTCAATACATAATTATGATTAACTTTAACATTAATAGAAATAGTATCTTTAACATCTGGTTTACCTGTCATTTGAGCAGTGATTATTGCTTTACCTTCGGCAATACCAGTAATTAAACCATTATTATTAATATTACATATATTAGCGTCGCTGGAAACATATGTAATAGAAGGACTATCAACTGCAACTCCATTATCAGTTAATTTTACAGATAATTGCAAAGTATCATCTTTTAATATATTTGCTGATTCTCCCTCGTTGATTGTTAATTTATAAATGTGTTCATATTGCCAACGGTTTGCAATTTCATTTTCTTTATCATCACTACTACCAAACGAATCTTTTTCTAAATGCAAAATGACAAGGCCATTTTTTGTTTTGTCAATTCCTATTACCTTCCACGCTGAATCCATCTTAATAATTCTCTGATTTAAGATAATATTTTTTGTGTCGGAATTATCTTGAATTGTCATAAGTATTTTCCCAACTGGCAGTGTCATATATTGCCCTGTTTCAATGTCAAAAACTTTAGATTCAACAATGGCAGGAAATGTTTTAATATTGCCAGCAAAATTAAATTTAATATCAAAATTGCAAGCCCTCATAACCCCTTTATATTTTTCATAGCGTTTACCATTAACCTCCGAAACAATAAGCCAGTATAAACCGTTATATTCTATTCTGTCCCCTTGTGACAGTTCAGTTAGCGTAGATATATATTTATCGTCATAATCAGATTTAACTTTTAAATTGCTTATCAATGCCCTTGTTGCTATGCCATTAATTAAAATATCCCTGCCAGCATCAGCAAGGATAAAGTTAAAATCATTTTCATTAGGTGAAAACAGATTCAATTATATTCCCCCTTTCCTAAGCGTTAAATTTGACGCACCTAACTACTAAACATATAGAAGAAACTGGCTCCATCCTCATAAACCTTTTCGTCATTGGGAATCTCTCTAATTTTACGCTCTAGTTGGTCAATACGAGATTGTAAATTCTCATGGAATTGGGAAACTGTAATATCATCCTGTTTGTATGACTTCATAAGTTGTGGCTGATTAGCAATTGATTCAAGAATTGCTAGGGCAGTTTTAAGGATATTTCTCTTGTTGGTATTACTGGTAGGATTATATTCAATATTTGATTCTAAATTTTGTTCTTGTAAATATATGGATAATTCATCTATAGTTAAATCAATTCCTTTTATTTCAAGGTTTAAGCGTTCTATATTGGTCATGGTTGATTATCAACTCCTTATTTAATTCCTCAATAATAGTGTCCATTTGGTCTTTGGTGGTTAGTGGCTCCAGTATCTCATATTTACTATCATCCCAAAGACAATTATTTCTAGTAATATGCCATTGGTTGGTTTCATGGTTGAGATGGAATTTTGTTTCTTTTTTATTTGTTAGGTTTTTTAGGTTAATATATATAAATGGATATAAACCATAGCCAGCCATTACTTTCTCTATGATGTATTTATGTTTAATGTCGGGATATAAGCAATTGAATGTATCTACAAAATCCTGGTATCTCTCTAGGAATTGTGTGTTTTGTTGTTCTGCTCTTAGTTTTGCTTCTTGTATTTTTTGTTCTTGTTCTTGTTTTCTTTCTTCGGCAGTTTTTGGTATATTTGTATAGAATGGTTTTCTAAAGTATGAATTGAGCATCTTAATTTCCTCCAGTCGAAAATTTTCCGAACGTGTAAAATTAGGTATGCTTAAAGCACCTCAAAAAGTTTTAGGGTATCGGCTATATATCAATCTAATGTAATTTTACTGATACCCAACAAACCCTTATATATCAATAGATAGAAGGGATACCCTTATAAAACGCCATTAACCCCTTATAATACAAGGCGTAGAAGCAATTTTAATAGCAAATTTCCTTCATTAAAAGTGGCCTAGATTCATTTATATTTGAATTTAGATATAATTACCTTACTCCGATTTATCAAAGCCATACAGGGCAAAATAAATGGACATTTTCAGAGCGAAATTATTTCCGTCTAAATAATCCTCCGTCATTGTGGAGAAGCATAAAAAAAGCGAATTAAGTTGTCAATCAGCACATTAGAAACTGCTAAACCCTTGAAATATAAGGGTTTATTCTATTTTATATCCTTTAAAATTGACAACTTAATACTAGATTAAGGGGTCATTTTGCTAAAACATGATAAAAGAAAAATTTTATGTTAATCCGTCAGTTGAATTATTCAACTCACCTCGGGCAAATGGTGAAGTCAAAGTGTCGGGAACAATGACACTAATTGATAATAGTTATCATTTAGTGATTAATAAGTGTTCTATTTTTGAACAGTATGAACAATATATAGGTGTCAGGTTTTCGGACAGTTAGTATAACATGGGCGAAATTTTTGAACTAACATTCTGTAAAGTAATATACCTTGACACCTATACTTCTAATTAATAATCATTATCAATTAAAACAACCCACCCTAATTAACTATTTACAATATCCGTATTCTCCAATCCATTCCCTTCTTTACCTAATCTTTCCATTTCACTTCCAACATCGTATATCATTGGACAATTCTCAATAGCACTCTGTAAACTCATTACTCCTAATTCCTTCAGCACCTTAATATTATCAATAATATCCGTTTCATTTAGTGGCCTTGCATACTGGAACACAACATCAATATTATCTGAATTAATCTCTATACCCTGCAACCTCAACAATTTCTCTATTTTTTTAAACCTTTGTTCAAATCCTTCTCTAATATATCGCTCATTTAATCCTGCTTTAATATCTGCTAGGGAAAACAATAATTTTATACTCACTTCTGATAAATTGCTAATATCTGTATTATTCATTGATACAGCAGGAGTATTACTAATATCTAACAATGATTGCTTTAATACCTTCCAAACGCTCTCAAAACTTTCAAAATCCAATTGACCATGAATAAATTTCATGTCTGCTCCATCATCTAAATTAAGACCAACACCAACTAAGTTTGTTGGTATCTCACCTTTGCCATCTTTTATATTTAATCTCTGTCCTATCACTACAGGAATAGGATTTAGAAACTTGTAAATACTGTCAGTATATTTACTAATCAAATCCTCCATATTATCTATGATGTTTATAAAATCCTCTAAATCTGATCTTCCATCTGTATTATCTAACTCATTCAAATTCTTATAAACACAAGGTAGCCCACTAGGATTATTAAAAACTCCTAAGAAATTAAAATCTCCTCCAGCATCAGACCATTTTTGGACTGTACTATCAGTAAAGATATTGTAGTAACTAACATTATAATCAGTTGTATAATGTTCTATAAAACAAATCATTTCTCCCTGCTCATTATAGATAGGATAAGCATCCTCTGGATTAATTAATTTACTCTTAATCTTTCCGTCTTTATCAATAAACAAATATTTATAGACAGCACCATATTTAACTAACTTGTCCATTATATCTAAATCAGTTCTATTGAATTTACCTTGCTTATAAACTTTCTTCATCACTTTAACGTCATTTTCTTCACCTGTAATTGTTACGGGATTTTTTAACAGATAACTTGTACTAAAATTTAAAACTGTCTTAGCATACTGTAAAACTATTCTCCTGGGTTCAAATACTTTTCCGTTCCACATTTCCGCTGGCCTATTATTGATTAAATGACTACCACTCAAATATTCTTTTATGTCAATAATATTATTGATTCTGCTTTGGTGGTAATAACTATTACATTCACTTACAAACCAATCTGGTTTGCCATCATGGACAACATTTATATACTCTTGTAAATTCAAAGTTAACCCCTCCTTATCTAAAATTGACACCTTGACAAATGATTAAGTTGTCAATTATAATATATGTTTCACGTGAAACAATTTAATGTCAAACATACCATTTACCGCTTTTCATCCCTTGTATGGCTAATGCAGAAGCAATAACCATATCATCATGGAAACCTTCACCTCTGATATTTCCTGTCTTACCGTTTTCATAACTTGTAAATATTTTCATTTCTTCTAATGTCTCATTATCATTCAATAGAATTAAGTCCATTTCAAACTGCTCTTTATAATCACTAATTAATTTAGGTTTAGTGACGCTGGTAGTAACCCATCCAATTTTATATCGCTTACGTCCTCTTTCATCAAACTGCTTCATCTTGTACATATTCAAATATCCAAACTCAGTCCTTAACTTTTCAATTACTGATTGTCCAAAGGAATTTTTCTCAACAACTAAGAAACCATAATTAAAATACATTCCAATGTCATAAACTACCTGGGCAAATTTATAGACAGGAATTTTATTATCATAGAATGTTGCTATTTGCTCCCCCTGGCTATCGAATACACTGACAGCAGAATAATCTCCACCACTACCAGAAGAAGTATCAACGCCGATAAAATATCGCTCGTTAGATTTAACATTTCGGTAAATAAAAAAACTCTTGTTCAAATAAGAATCAAGAGTTTGCGATAATTTTTTATTCACTTCATTCACTCGAAGGGGAAGAAGGATATAATTAATTCGCTCCGTAATTTTCTGCGTATCAAAAACTGATCGACTTGTGGCCTTAAAACTTTCCTCTGGCGTACTTGGATATTCTTGCTGAAAATCCTCAGTGTCAATATCCTCTAGTTTCCACCTTCTCCACATTAACAATTTAAAGGAGATTCCTTTTTCTCGAAGGGCAACCTCATCACGCTCTAAATGTTCTGGCTCCATTCTATGACCTTTATTGTTTGCTCTAAACCATTTCTCAGCCAATTCTATCTCATGCTTAAATTGTTTACTTGTAGCAGAAGAAAACCAAGGAAAAAAGAAACTTTTATATTTTGAATTACCTTTATAGGCAGACATAAATAATTTTTGGTAATAATTGTAACCATTAGAAGTTGTCTCAATAACTATCTTACTGTCATTATTCTTGGCTAGTGCTTGCTCCAAACTAACTAATGAATCTCTTTGTTGATCGTCTGGATAAAAGGCAAATTCGCTCAATAGAACATACTGAAGCGTCATACCACGCCCCAAGGATTTATTTCCTGCGGTCTTAACGATAATTCTTGAATTATTTTCTAACAATAATTCCATACGGTTATTACGTTTTTCCGCTGGCTTATATTTATCTGGAATAGAAGCATACATTTGTTTTAATCTCTCAAAAATGGATTGTGTTGATTCTACATTGTATGAAACTATCAGACAGTTAGTATTTGCTCTAGTGCAAGCAAGCCACAAACAATATGCCAAACTATATGTCGTAAATCCTAATTGGCGGCTCTTGCTGATTATATTAAATTTATCCATGTTCTGATAAAAATAATCTTGTTGCTCATTCAAGATAAAAGGAATTTCATCTCCATTATTATCAACTATCTTTACAAAATTCTTAGCCCATAATTTAAAATCAGCATTAATTATCTTTAGTTTATCCTGGGTGCTTCTTTGTGGGGTTCTTGCCATTAACCATCACCTACAATTCTAATCCATCATCATCGGCAATATCTTTTTCTTTCCTTTTTGCTGATTTAATATTGGCTTGAATCTCCTTTTGCAATTTAAGCAAGGTATCTATTGCTTTAGCATCGCCCTGTTTGGCCTTTTCAGCAACAATATTGTAAATTTCTAATAAATCATTAGCAGTTTTTGAGTTTAGATAAATATTAACTAAATACTCATATTCAGTTGTCTTTTCCCAGTCAGAAAAGTATTGGGGATTTTTTACATTTGTATATTTACATATTTCTTCTATAGTAGTTTGATTCATCGGTCTACCACCAAATGGAATATTAAATTTCCACCTAAAGTATTTTCTCTTTTTCTCGCTGATCTTGCTTAATGCAAGTTCTAGATCATTCCTATATCTAGCCAAATTAATAACCTCCTTCAACTATAAAGGGATTAAAAACATGGACTTAATACGGAATTTGAACCCCGTATACCATGCTTTAACCCCTTGGTAGTGTATTTCTATGTAATTGAAATTTTGAACGATTTTAGAGCCAGTTATTTAGATTTAACTACAATGTCTCTAAGGTATCGTTTTTAACAATAATAAAAGGATAGCCATTACTGACTATCCCTAGTTTTTCCTTTATTTGTTTGTTGGCTCTGATTCTACTCAAACCATAAGCATCTAATATTTCTGGTAATGATTTTTTTAACTGTCTTTCTGCTTCGCTCCTTTTAATTCGTAATTCTTGATCTAAAACTATTTCACAAACTATATCCTTTTCTAAACAATAATTTATTTCATCAAAATACCACAAAATAATATGAACAATAATTTCTGTCCTTTTATCGCTCCTATATGTAGTTGTTCTATCAACTATGGTTTCTTGTTGCTTATCATATACTTGCTTATATTGAGGATAGAGCCAATCAGCAGTTTTCTGTCCTTCTTTTCTAAAGAACATTTCCCTACTTAAACCTTTAATCGTATAATTATTTTCCTTCCATGCTTGGCCTTGTTGTTCAATCTCAGGAAACAACATATTATTATAACTTGGAATAGAATAATAATTAACGTGTCTATACTTTTTATTCTTATCATCTGGTGAATTAATACTTATTGCCTGACTACGCTTTAATAAATCCTCTGGCACTTCCGAATTATCTACTTTATTTAATAATTTATGATAAGCAAGTAAAGTTGTTTTCTTAGATATTTCTTTGGAGTTATCTTCTTTCATTCCTAACTGTTTAGCAATAAATTTATTAGAAGCAAAGAATAATACATTGTTGTCATTGTCAATCATTCTTTCAGTTGTTACATTATCCATAGCAATAAGCAATAATTGATTAATGTATTTTAAATTGCTCTTAATATTCTTAAATGTCTGTGGGCAATTCTGTTCTAATTCACCATTATTTAATACCTTCATATTTTCTAATAGTATTTCTTTTTGTTCCTTCTGCCACTCGGTTTCTTGTATCTCTAAATTAAATATTTCTCTAATAAATCTATATGCTTTAGGTCTACTTCTAAATTTCCCTAAAACTTCAATAACTCCTAATATATTATAAGTTACACCACAACCAAAACATTTATAAATCCATGCTCCATCATCTGCTTGGAATATACTTGCTGAATTATTATTATCTTCATGGAAAATACATCTTATTGATTTAGGATATTTAAACTCTAATAATTCACCTAAATTAATTTCTTTCCTAATGTAATCAACAAATTCTTGATTGTTATTAAATATTTTCTTTTCTCCACTGCCATATTTATTTTTTAAATATTCTATATCTCTATTAGAAATGGCTTTAATGGTATAATTATCGTCTTTAATATCTGTGTTGTCTGGCTTAGGGGTTTTTGTCCCCCTAATAATATAGGAATTATTATATATTTCTTTATTATTAGGGGGACATTTCTCTGAGCCATTGTCCTTATTGGCTTTAGAAGGGGTACTCACAATACTAATATCCTTAGATAATTCTATAATATTATTAGAATCTAATATATTACCAGAATCAAATACTATTTCTTTGCCAGCATAATAAAATCTATTTAAGTTTTTACATTGTATATCAATATCACCAATACAATCCATTAAATATAATTGTATTCTTTTTGCTGTATCTTTATCTGTAATTACATTATCTAAAACATATACTAATCTCATTTTATGTTGTTCTTCTTTATGATTAAATGATGTGTAAACAAAATTAGGTATTAAATTAATCTCTTTACAATAATTAATAATATCATTATAACTTCTATGTTGTTCACTGCCTACTAAGAACCTAACTTTATTCTTTTTACCTTCAACCAATTTCACATAATCATTTAATATAATATCGTCAGATAAATTCGCTTCATTATCAATATCAATCATAAACATTTGTTGAGATTTCCATTGTTCTTCTCTACTACCACAATAAGAGGGACGAATAGTTTTACCCTTTAAAATACTATCTTTAATTTCTTCTATAGAATATTCTTTTGCGGTATCTAATGTCATTCTATTTGTAACTGCTCCACCATTTTGTGGCTTAGATTTATAACTTACAGTATCTATAATACATTTAATATTCATATTAAATTTCCTCTCCTTTTCTAAAAATGGACATAAAAAAAGAGAGGGACTTATTGCTGTCTCACGACATGAGCCCTCTGGTTAAATATTAATTATTCAATTCGTTCGCTATAACTAATAAAATCTCTATTAGTTAATGCAATAGAATACATACATTCAGAAATATCATCTTTAACTAACCTATAATCATTTCTAGGTAATCTCTCTATATTACTTGTATATTCCTCTTTTTTATAAAATCTATTTTCGGGCAACAAAAAAGGAAGGTCAAAAACCTCCCTTAATGCTTTCAAGTTAATATCCGTATGTAAATATCCTTGTTTTGGTTTAATTTTTCCAGCAAGATTATATTTGCTAATTAGGTTTAAAAATTCATATTGTTTGTGTCTTTGTAGGCACTTATAATTCTGGAAAATCCATATAATCAACTAAATATTTTTTATTTGCTTCTTTAGGCATTGGATAAGGACTGTAAAATCCTTTGAATGTCGAATCTATACACAATAAAATCATTTTTGCTTCTTCTTGAATAAAGACAACAAAATATACCACTCGTGCCATGTTTCTGAGCCACGTATGACATGATTTTAAGCCAGTTCTGCCATCGAAAGAGCCACCTCTTGTATAATCAACACTGTACATAAAAGTACAATTCTGATTACAGGAGGTTTTTTTATGATCAAGTACCGGGAAATCCTGAGGCTTCATGCCCAGGGTCTTAGTATGAGAGGCATTGCCGCAAGTTGCTCCAACTCAAGGAACACTGTGAGCGAAGTTCTCAAACGAGCTGAAAGTCAGGGTATTTCTTGGCCATTTGAGAAGGATATGTCAGATGGTCAGCTCCAGGATGTTTTGTTTCCTGAAAAGAATGTTTCTCTTACCTTCAGGAGAAGGCCTGACTGCGAGTATATCCACAAGGAAATGGCTAAAAGTGGGGTAACACTTTCGCTTTTGTGGGATGAATATTGCCAGAACTGCAGGCAGAATCATAAGATACCTTATAGTTATCGACAATTTTGCCGGTTTTATCATGATTATGCCAATACTACAAAAGCCACTATGAGAATAAAAAGAAAGCCCGGTGAATTAATGGAAGTAGACTGGGCAGGCCAGACTATGTCCATTAAAGATAACATCACAGGAGAAGATATCACCGCTTACGTATTTGTTGCAGCGTTACCCTGCAGTCAATATGCTTATGTAGAAGCTTTTCTCTCGATGGAAACCGAGAGTTGGATCACGGCTCACATTCATGCCTTCAAGTTCTTCGGTGGTGTGACCAGAATGATTGTACCGGACAACTTAAAAACTGGTGTGGAAAAGTCCTCCCAGACTGATCCCATTATTAACCGCACGTATCAGGAAATGGCTGAACATTACAACACCTCTATTATGCCAGCCAGAGTACGTCACCCTAAAGATAAACCTAGTGCAGAAGGTACTGTAGGTATCATCTCCACTTGGATTATTGCCTCTCTCCGCAATCAGCAGTTTTTCTCAATTAAAGAACTCAATGAAGCCATCCACAAAAAATTAACGGAATACAACACCAAATCTTTTCAAAAAAAGCCAGGAAACAGGCTTTCCGCTTTCACGGAAGAGGAGAAATTTGCGCTAATTCCACTGCCTGCTTCCCCATACGAGCTAGCTACTTGGAAAAAAGCCACCGTACAATATGATTATCATATATCTGTGGATAAAATATATTACTCAGTTCCTTATGAATATATCAAACAACTAGTTGATGTCCGGATTACGAAGAATGTGGTGGAAATTTTCTTCAAACATTTCCGTATTGCCTCCCATAAAAGGCTTTCTGGGAAAGTAGGACAAGCATCCACAATTCCAGAACACATGCCTGATAATCATAAAAAATACATTGAGTTCAACCAAGATTCAATTCTTGAATGGGCAAGTAAAGTTGGATCACACACATTAACCACTGTTAAAAGCATTTTAGCCTCTTACAAGACAGAAAAGCAAGGACTTAAATCTTGCTTAGCACTAATGAAGCTAGCTGATAAACATTCGGTTGAACGCATCGAAGCCGCATGTAAAAGGGCTCTAGACTATACCCCCAGACCCACCCTAAAGAGTATTCAAACCATCCTAAAGACGGGCCAAGATAAATTATCTGAGGTGAATCCAACTGTGGATAACACAACTAAAAAGACAGCCAGCTCTTACGGATTCACTAGGGGAGCCGCTTACTATGGAGGTAAAAACAATGACTAACGAAAATACAATATCAAAATTAAATGATATGCGTTTAACTGCAATGGCCGAAACCTACAGGAAACAGTTGCATGATACCGATTACCGGGAACTATCCTTTGAAGATCGCTTCAGCCTTCTTGTGGATGTGGAATGGTCACGGAGAAAGAATAATAAGCTGAACCTCCTGATTAAAGGATCACAATTCCGGTACAACCAAGCATGTATTGAGGATATAGAATATCATCCAGATAGAAAGCTTGATAAAGCTCAAATTCTCCGGTTGGCTTCAGGTCAGTATATTCAAGATCACCACAATATCATTATTATGGGCGCTTCAGGTAACGGCAAAACCTATCTAGCTTGCGCCTTTGGAGTTGCTGCATGCCGGCAATTCTACAAAGTTAGGTATGTACGGCTACCTGATCTACTTGATGAATTAACAATCGCCAGAGGTGAGGGCATATTCCAAAAGGTTATCAAGCAATACAAGAAAGTTAATCTCCTTATACTAGATGAATGGCTTCTAACACCTTTAAAGGGGAGCGAGGCACGGGACCTTCTGGAAATAGTGGAGTCAAGACATCAGACAGGTTCAACCATTTTTTGTTCCCAGTTTGATCCTAGAGGGTGGCATGAAAAAATAGGTGAGGTAACCTTGGCAGATTCCATTTTAGACCGTATTGTCCATGATTCCTATACTATTCTGATTGATGGGGAGATATCTATGAGAGAACGACATGGTTTAGAAAAATAACCATCTGGGGTCACTACTAAAGGTGGTGGCCCTATTAATGTCATCGGTGGTTCAATTTGATGTCATAAGTGGCTCAAAAATATGGCATAGTTGGCTCTTTCCTATGGCAATATTCACTTCTGATTTTGGAAGTGGAATATTATACAAACTCCATATTGTTAATAATGTTGAGCCACAATACTTAGAGAAATAATTCTCCCTGCTTATTTTGTCTATAATATTGAAGTTGCATGAATCATAATTATAATCATCATCTTGGTTCATCATTACTACATGATTGTCAAATGTTTTCCCAGAACATAGGGAAAGGTCAACGCCTATTACATTACTTCCACTATTAGCATATTCGGTTATACCCATGCTTTTAAAGTCGCTATTGAAATAATTTGGTTTCCAGCCCTTGACAGTTTCCAGCAACTGACAACTAAAAAAACTATCTAAATCATTACTCATAATTAAATCATAGTATTTATTATCATTTACCCAAACAGGAAACATCTCCTTAATATTTGATTTCATTTTATATATGTTGCTGTCTATTGTGATATGTGAGTATAGAATTTAACCATTCAAGGTTAGAACAAATATTCACCTCCACTTCTTTCTACATTCCAAGGTGGTATCGTTAATACCATTTTCGACTACAAACATTATTCAACCCCTTTCTTTTATTTTTATTTATTGTTAATCTGGTTTAATGTTTCGGTCATTTTATCTAAACTTAATTTTACTTTTGCTATTTCTTCTCTAAACAACTTGTCATATTCTATTATTTGTTTTTGAAGTTCAAGTAATTGTTCTAGCATATTAGTCACCCCTTTATCTGATCTAATGTATCCGACATTCTATTTAGTATCTTTTCGCTATTATCAATTCTTTCGCCAACTTTATCTAATAGGTACTTTATGTCGTTTATTTTTTGTTCTATCTCGTTTAACTTTTGTTCAACCTTGTTCAAAATAGTCACCCCTTTCATTAAATAGAGAGGGGACGGTATTAAACCATCCCCTTTGACCTTCCCTGACCAATTAGGCATAAGAAAATAAACTAGGAAATTGCAAAACTAGCGGCGGCCTTAGTGTTTAGGAGTTTAAGGCCAAACTGAGTTTCAAGATATACAGATTGCTTAGAACCGCTTACTGCCTGGGGTACTGCATGGAAAGGAATTAATTCTGCTAATTCCAGATAGTTAGGATTCACAATAAATAATTTATTGTTTAATTTTTCAGATAATACAAAAGTTACGATACCATAAGGGGTAACATATCTTTCAGTGTCAAAACCTAAAAACATATCACGTGCCAAAAATTCAACATTACTAAAACTATTTAGTTGAATTTTCATTTGTGCAGGTAAGAAACAGAGCATTTCATCATTAACGCCAGCGTCATACATTTTACCAACAACTTCCTCAAATTTTGTCTTAGTGAAAGTAGCGTTGGTTACTTTGTTAGCAGGGTTAATTTGTGCCAAAATACCATCTGTGGTATAGGTTTTAGTTGCGGAAACATATCCCTTAGTACCATTGATTAAAATATTTTCCATTCTAATTTTCATGGCCTTAGTTTTCTTTACTGTCTCATGTGCCAATAAGTCAGAAATACCTTTGGCATTTGTGGCCTGGGCAGTATTGGAAACTGTTGCAGTAGCACCAACAAGTTCACAATAGTTACTGCAAGGGGTAAGGGTATCATCTACAGGATTAGGAGCGTCAGCACCTTCACCAAGTGTCACAGCGGCATTTTCATTGATTGCTTCTTCAATCCAATTTAAAGTAGCATTTTCTGCCTTAACTGTTTTAGGCAACAGTAAAGTTGTAAAGGGAGTTAAAATAGGGGTAGTTTGAATTAAAACATCTTTCATATCAATAGATTGACCAGTAACAAACTTATCTTGTGTAAACATAAATATCATCCTCCTAAATTTTTATTTTTTATTACTTGCTAAATAATGCTTTCACCATACCAAGGGTATCGTTATTTTTCTTGGCTTGGGTGTAACTGTCGGCTTTTCCTTTATGTCCGTCAGGGACATAATTATTATTCAGTTTTTTTGCTTCGAGAATCTTATTCAATTTTTTAATATCTTTATTTAGTTGTTCAATATTTTTAGCATTAAAAAAATCTGCGAATTCATGCAGATTATTTTCCTTGAGTATTAAGTTTTTCTCCTTTTGCCAGAGTTCAATTTCCTTTTGCTCTAGGGCTTTTTCTGCATCTGATTTTTCTTTTGGTTTAAATTGTTCTAACTCTGTAATTTGTTGTTGAAGTGGAGCCAGTTCATCGGTAACCCATTTGTTTTTTGCATCTACTAACATTTTGTTAATCTCTTGTTGTTGTTCGGGTGTCCATTCCATAGATTATATACCTCCTAACTTATTTGCTAAATTCTCAATAGCCCTAATGATAGCATTATGTGCTTCCTCACTTTTTGATATTTGTTGCATTAATAATTCTTCTCTGATTTTAGATTCTTTTCGGGTATCATATAAGAGCCATACAAACAAAACTGCAAATATTCCTTGTGAAACTATTAATTGCATTGTATCGGCATTTAGAATGTCTATTATCACCACCTCCAATATTTAGATTTACATTACAATTGGTTATTGTAGTTAGTAATAAAATTTTTGTAGCCAATTATTTTTTGCTCATTCATGTTAATATCTTCTCTTTCATATCTGCTCAATAAGGAGATACTGCATTTTAGATAATTAGCAATTTGCTTTAGACGTATTTTCTTGTTCCTTCTGAGATTAAAATATAATTGCTTTTCGTGTTCACTCATGTTTCTCTACCTTCTCTTACCTTAAAATTTTTAATAGTAATATTGGTTTAATGGCTGATTTAAAAGGGAAACCAATTCAAAAATTTTAATAAAAAAAATATAAAGGAGAGAAGTAGCCCTCCCCCTATGTATAGATTCGCAACATTTGCCTAAAAAGCAAAAGTCACATTAAATATACTCGATGGAATGTACTTAATGTGGCCTTTATATCCATAATAGTATCTCTTGCACACAACTCATAATCCCTTTATTTACAAGGGTTTGTTGGGAGTTTCTAAAGCGGTAGCAAGACGGTATCTTTCTTTATTTTTTTCCATGTTTCTCTTTTCCATTGCAATTGTTTTTCCTTCCAGCAAGTGGGGCAGTATTTTTGATTCTCCTTTAAAATAAAATTAAGAGTAGGAGTACCTACTCTATCAAATAAAAATATATTATTGTTTTATATCCATAATAGTATCTCTTGCACACAACTCATCATCCCTTTATTTACAAGGGTTTGTTGGGAGTTTCTAAGTGTCCACAGTACGATATTCTCTTTGCTTTTCTGTCTTGTATTTTCTTCTATATTCCTTCCAGCAAGTGGGGCAGTATTTTTGACGGTTGTTGGTAATTGTAATTAATTTTCCACATTCTTCACAGTTACCAATATCTTCACCTTTCCATTTTAAATACTCTAATACAAAATTATCAAAGTTATTAATTATACGGTCACTGGGAGAGAGCGTTCAAGATATGAATGGGAGAAAATTATGGTTAAGTTGAAGTCAATTTGACTTTATCTATTTACCAAAATATTTCCATTTGTTGCTTTTAAGAGTTGCACAGTTAAGGGATATAAGTTATAATAAAATAGACATCTTAATTTTTCCAATTTTGCAGAGTTTAGAAACCTTGTACCATTGATTTTATAAGGAATATATATTTTTTCATTATATTATTCCTTGGGAGCAGGGGGTCGCACGTTCGAATCGTGTCACCCCGACCATTCAAAAACCCACTAAGCCTTAAGTTGCATGGCTTAGTGGGTTTTTCTTTATTAAGGAGCTTGATAGCCTTTTCACGTATTTGTGGTTTCCCATTAATCAAAAGATAAATATAAAAGTTATGAGAAAGTTATATTAAACAGATTTGTATCAATCCCATTCACCAAAATATTAGGTTATTATGGAACTTAATATTTCCTTTGCCATATTTACTTCATTTTTTTTGATCATTAGTCTTGCTGGCTCAAATAAAGAAACATAAAGTAAATTTTCACCAAATTTGGTGGTACACCTCAGGGTTGGGACATTTACCCTTACGCAAATGGTGCTGGTAAAGCATTGCATGTTATTGATGCACCTCAAATTGAAGATATCATAGAACATCTCAATCAATTTAGTGACATCTATGATAGGGGTAATATAATTGAAATAGTGGAAAAAAGATAAATCCAAAAATACCATTGAGAAGGGAATTTCCTTTTACTTGCCCTGTTATCAAAGTGCTTTAGCTGTTATAGGCTTGCCGGCAATTTAGCCGGTGAGCCTTATTAATTAGTCTAGTTCTGAATTACTTATAGCAATGGAATTAAGATTAATGGGTTTATGAAGAAAATTAGTCTTTGTCATCACTTATTTCCTGGACATATTACAAATCATCCTGCTTCTTGTCTACAAAAAGGTTCCCTGACGTATCCAAACTGGCGTAGGTGACTTCATTTACGTTGTGAATGCCCTGTTTTTTTAATTGGTCCATTAACCACTGCTCTGATAAATTATTCTGAGTCAGATTTTGTTTAATCAATTTTCCATCAACAATTAATTCTGACGGGATGCCAATATAGTTTGTTGAAATTTTTAAATCACTGGCGGTCAGGGGCTGTTTGTTGCTCTTTAACAGAACACTTAATCTGCCATTTGGTTCTAATACAGCAAATTCAACATCTGCGATATTAAATATATTTTTCTCCCGGAGCTGCATTGTTAGGTTATCCATGCTGTATCGTTCTTTGCTCATATTCTTTTCTAAAACCTTGCCGTTGTGGATCATAACTGTTGGTTCACCTTCTAACATCTTTCTGGCAGGTCTGTATTTTAATGAAATTAAATTTGTGAGGTAGGTTAAGCTACCAAAGATAATAATTCCAATAATGTAATAGTTCACGTTTTCTTTATGGTCTGTGGCCATAGACGCCGCTATAGATCCAATGGCAATGGCATTTGCAAAATCACTAACTGTCAATTGCCCTAACTGTTCTTTACCTACTATTCTAGTGATGACTAATAATGCAAAAAAGGCACCAATTGACCGAAGTGCAATTTCCCAAATAGGACTCATCTGTACCCCTCCAAAGAGTATTCTAAGGTTATTCTTTGTCCTTGGCTAAAGATTATTCTTTAGTTGCCCCATTTAGGAAGAATTGTACCCCGCTTAGATATGTAGACAAAAAAAATAAACCACGGTGTGGTTTATAAAAATCAAATAATATTAATAGGTTAACAAAACCTTGTAACTAAACATTTTTATCCAATCACGTCATAACCAGCTTCTTCAATGGCTTTAACAATTTCTTCTTTGGGGACTGATCCTGTAACAACAACTTCCTTTTGCTCCAGATTTACAGTGGCATTTTCCACTCCATTTATGGCCTTAGCAGCCTTTTCAACAGCCATTTTACAATGGTTACAACTCATTCCGTCTACTTTAAGTACTATTTCGCTCAATATCGTTCACCTCCTTTCATATTGATGGATTATATCTTTTTAATAACAGAGAGTTTGTTACAACAGATACTGAACTAAAGGCCATGGCTGCGCCACCCATCACCGGGGTAAGCAAGCCGAATACTGCTAAGGGTATACCAATTACATTATAGATAAAAGCCCAAAAAAGATTTTGTCGAATTTTACGCAATGTCTGTCGCGATAGCCTTATGCCCGCAGCAATGGCTCGTAAATCCCCCCGCATCAAGGTGATGGCTGCACTTTCTATTGCCACATCGGTTCCGGTGCCAATGGCCATTCCCACATCTGCAGTGGCCAATGCCGGTGCATCATTAATTCCGTCTCCCACCATCGCCACAACCTTGCCTATACCTTTTAGGTTTTCCACTTCCTTGGCTTTATGTGCAGGTAATACTTCCGCAATTACATGATCAATGCCAACCTGTTTAGCTATGGCCAAGGCAGTACGTCTTTGGTCGCCAGTTAGCATATAAACCTCCAGCCCCATTTCCTTCAGTTCGGCTATGGCTTCCCTGGCATTTTCTTTGACCGCATCCGCCACCGCAACCAATCCTGCTAAATCATCCCCTGCCACGGCAATCATGACAGTCTTGCCATCTTCCTCCCATTTATCCTTTTCTGCTCTGACAGGAGACAGATCAATGTGAAGTGAATGGGCCAATGCTTCATTTCCTATATACCAGAGGTTATTATCTAGTTTAAAACGAATTCCTTTACCCGGCAGTGCTTCGAATTCGGCTGTTTCCATTAAAGGCAACTTACGTTCATCAGCTTCCTGAATAATAGCCTGGCCAAGGGGATGTTCGGATTTTTTCTCTCCAGAAGCAACTGCTTGTAATACTTCATTTTCCTGAAAGGGTGCTAAAACGAATAAATTTGTTAGAGAAGGTTCTCCCTTAGTTATGGTCCCTGTTTTATCCAATACAATGGTATCAAGTCGACCCGCCCTTTCTAGATACTCACCACCCTTAATAAGAATTCCCTTTTCAGCACCCACACCAGTTCCCACCATAATAGCCGTAGGAGTTGCCAGACCTAGAGCACAGGGACAGGCTATGACCAGCACAGTGGTCATATGAATCAATGCTTCGGTGATTGTTGCTCCTGTGGAATACCAGCCCAGAAAGGTCAGTGCAGCAATGACTATAACCACAGGTACAAAGATACCAGAAACCCGATCTGCCAACCGCTGAATTGGGGCTTTAGAACCCTGGGCTACTTCCACCATGCGAATAATCTGAGCCAACGCAGTGTCTTTGCCAACCTTGGTGGCTCGGAATGTAAAACTGCCTTGTTTGTTGACCGATGCTCCCACCACTTCATCGCCGGGGCCTTTTTCTACTGGTATGCTTTCACCCGTTAACATGGATTCGTCCACATTGGATAATCCATTGAGAACCACCCCATCCACGGGAATTCTTTCACCCGGACGGACCAGAATGGTATCTCCCACTTCCACCTCGTCAATAGGGGTGTCAACTTCCTCTCCATCCCGCACCACCCGAGCTGTCTTTGGCTGTAGGCCCATTAATTTTTTAATGGCTTCGGAAGTCTTGCCCTTGGCTATGGCTTCCAATATCTTTCCTAATAGGATTAGGGTGATCACAATGGCTGCAGATTCAAAGTATAGCGTTTTCCATCCTTGCAAAACAGCAATAAGGCTATAAAAATAAGCAACTGACGTGCCCAGCACTACCAGTACATCCATGTTGGCACCACCGGATTTTAAGGCGTAATAAGCACCCCGATAAAATGTCCAACCAGCATAAAACTGAACCGGAGTCGCTAGTGCTAATTGAATCCACGGATCAATCATAAACTGGTGCCAACCTAACACTTCGGTAACCATCATCCAGGCCAGAGGAAGGGATAACACTGTTGCAAGGACAAACTTAAGAATCTGATAACGAATCTCTTTTTGACGTGCCTTTCCCTCTTGATCCTGGGATAGGTCATTGGCCCGCTGGGCTTTATAGCCGAGTTTTTCCACTGTTTTGCGTATTTCTGTAGCATGAATGAGCCCAGAAATGTATTTCACGGTTGCTTTATTTGTAGCAAGATTTACCGCTGCTTCCTGAACACCGGGTAAAGCATTCAGCCTTTTCTCAACCCTGGCTGAACAAGCGGCGCAGGTCATACCAGAAATAACCAACTCAAGGGTTTCAACTGGTACGTCATAACCAAGGGTTTGTATCTTGGTGATTATATCTTCTACCTTCGTTTGGTTAGAGTCAAAGGAGATGGTGGCTTTCTCTATTGCCAGATTAACATTGGCTCCTGCAACGCCCTGCAGTTTTTTCAACCCCCGTTCTACCCGGGCAGAACAGGCCGCACAGGTCATACCCGTAACTGGTATGGTACATGTTGCTAGATTATTTTTCTCTGTGACCTGTGTTTGATTTTCCATTACCTTCGTCCTTTGGTTTTCCACTTTCATCACCACCTATTAACTTATCTCATCATTTTAAAAATAGTTTTCAGTACTTCATCAATGACCTGTTCGTCACCCTCCTGTAGTTGTTCTAAAATACAGGATTTCATGTGTTTCTCCAGCAACAATTTAGCTACCCCGTGTAAAGCAGCATTAGCCGAAGAAATCTGATTTAATATTTCATCACAGTAAACATGTCTCTCAATCATTCCCTTAATACCACGTAACTGTCCCTCTATGCGATTAATCCGATTTACAAGTTCCTTAATGGTTCTCTCGTCGTGATGGCTTAGTCGATTATTGGTTGCATTTCCCTGACAACCTACACAAGGTGTTTTTTCTATTTGATCCATATCCTTATCACCGCCCTTGATAGTATAGTATACCCCCCTACCCTATTTAGTCAAGAATATCTGCAACATTATACATGGTATTATTGTTCCAAGAATATAGGTGATTCTTGTAATTATGCAAAGCCAGTTTTACCATATTATTTATCCATTAATAAAAGGGGGATGTATTTAATATTTTCTCTTAATTTCTAATAATAAGTATCTTAAGGTGAATAAAATAGCTAGTAACCGTTTTTAGCAGTTACTAGCCATAAAATTATAATACTTTGTGTTTTTTTACAACCAACTGGAACTTATTTTCCTTTTTTGTATGATATGGAACAAAGCATCAAAGTAGTTACTCTATGTCTAGCGATTATTTATCACCATACTTTAATATCAACTGGTTTAACTCCTCTAGGAATGACTCTAATTTATCCAAGCTAGATTCAGATAATCTGGAGAGTACTTGTTCAGTTACTTGCTTGGCATTTCTCCCATCTTTCATGATCATGGTTGTAAAGGGTTGCTGTTGATTTGTTAATTCCTTTGGAGTTGACTGGGAAGCAGCTAAAGACAGCATAGACGCTTCATATTCGCTCATTGCATTTTGAATGGAAGCTAGGGATTCTCCTGTTTGCTTTAGCCAAAGACTAAAATTTTGCATTCTTTCTAAAATATCTGGATGATTTTGACTTAATAGCGTTAAGCTAAATAGGGCAAACCTGGGGTCGTTGAACATGGAAAAACCTCCTTTATAACTTTACTTCCTTAGGTTGAATTAAGGTATCACAGACTACATTTTTGTTTCCTTTGTCATATAACATATTATGGTTTTAATTCCACAGAGTGACAGAATGTTTAATGAATAATTACTTAAAACCAAAAGCCGTTTATTTTTCGCTATCTTCTATACATCTTAGTCCTATACACATGCTAGGGATTTAATCATATGGATATACAAATAAAAAGAAGGACTATCTACAATAGCCCTTCCTCTTCCTGAGATGATTTATATTGCTAATAATAACATTTCACAGGGTCTATCGCCCCAAATTCCTTTGTTCTACCTATCCAAGAGGTGGATGTCAGTCATGCTCCTAAACTGGGTCTTTGCCCTTATGGATAAAAATCAACCTGACTAATCCTGGCTCACTTTATCAATGTTCTGGTTTTCAGAGGTATCCAGAATCAAGAAATAATTTTGCTGATTAGCCCATTTTCACTTATAATATCGCTTATCTTATAATAGGGTATTATAAATTCTGGAATCCCTGCGACCCTTGGGGTATACTCATATTGCTGAAAATAAATAACTAATGCATCATCAGTTAGATAATAGTCTTCTGTATCACTAATTCCCTTAAACTCCGTGATTAAGACTAACTCCTTTTCTTTAATTTGCTCTCTTATAATTCGGTTAAGTCTTACTTTGTGATGTTTCCCTCTTTGAAACAGTTCATAAAGCTGATAACTTTTCCCCATGCTTAAATCAACATTAATAGACTTTTGAATATTTAACCCGTTGGCAGCACCTTTAGGAAACGTGTAAAATTGTAAAATAATACTAAGAACACCCTTTTGATTAAACTTCACCTCATAGCGACCAAATATTTCTGCGTAAACATCACAACCCTCTGATGGTATTAATTTATTGACCTGTTGAGTAATATATTGATTAATTCTTTTTTCAACTTCTTTATCGGTTAGTTCGACCTGAGGATAAATGATATCGGTACATTCATTTTGAATTGCTTCCTCATAGATATTAGCCACAGAATTTGGATTACGTTTCATCTTTTCCCACTCCCCTTCATCTTGGTATTAGCTTTCCGCTTGTCTTACCATGTTAAGAAAAGATTTTATCTACGATTTAGTTCTAAAATATTCAGATGCGCACAGCAGGGTTCCGGGGAGCATTAACATTTTTAAAGTTGTTTATTAAAGCAGAAGAACCCGTCTTGAATTACGGGTCCTTCCGATAGAAATCACTCTTTGGTTATAGACAAATATAGAACACCAGAGCTAAGCACCGGTGTTATTTAATAAATTGCAAATCTTTAAGGCTTTTGTATTTTCTTTTATCCTTTTTCGTTTCATTCTTTTGTTCTTCGTAAATATGCAGAAAGGCGTTAACTTCATCTGTGGATATTTTTTTATTTAACTGAAGATAATTTAAGAAACACATGAGCATGTCCTCATTTTCACATAGCAATTCATGTAATTTGAAAATTTTAATGCCCCCCATTCAAGGTCACCTTTCCCCTAATGTCATTTCTAAGACAAATTCTACGTTTTACAATCTTTTTCCTGCTATATGTGAAAAAAAGTTTTTTTAAAAAAATAGTTTTACTTTTCGAAAAATATTAAATATTTTACTCAGTTTTTTCATTCTTTAGTAATTCACTGATCTTGCTTTGTCTGATTACTTCTATGACTTCATCCTCTGTTAAACGTCCTGTTTCAATTAAATAGTCCATAAAAGCGAGAAATTTTTCTTTATCTTTGCTAATTTGTTCTAAAAGTGCTTTAACCATAAGCACCCCCCACTTACTTTTATAATATGATGCTTGCTTCTACTTAATTTTTTATAATTCTTGCCACTGCTAATCATTAATTTTTTCCAAGGAGGCTAAAGCCCCCTTGGAAAGCTGAAGATGGCACCACTACTTAAATAATAACTCATTTTTAATATCTACCAATTTCCCTTACCCAACCGAAGGGATCTTCCTCTCTGCCGTATTGAATATTAACCAATTTATCATAAAGTGTTTGTGTAACGGAACCAACTTCGTTATGGTTAATAACAAAATCCTTTTCTTTATAATAGAGAGAGCCCACAGGAGAAATTACAGCGGCCGTCCCAGAACCAAAGGCTTCGGTAACTTCTCCCGAACTAATTCCATCTATAACATCGTCAATACTTATTATTCTTTCTTCGGTCTCTAATCCTAAGTATCGAGCAAGTTCTAATACAGACGCCCGGGTAATACCTGGTAAGATCGAACCTGTGAGTTTAGGAGTTACCAATTTTTTACCATAAACAAAGAACATATTCATAGCGCCAACTTCTTCTATATATTTCCTCTCACGGCCATCCAACCACAGAACTTGAGAAAAACCTTTCTGTTGGGCTCGGTATCCTGCCATTAAACTGGCCGCATAATTTCCGCCGGTTTTAATATCTCCGACACCGCCCACATTTGCTCTTACATAGGTATCCTCAACATAAAGACTGATGGGTTTAAAACCACCCTTATAATAAGCTCCCACAGGACTTAAAATAACGTAAAAAATATACTCTGCAGACGGATGAACCCCCAAAAATGCTTCTGTTGCAATCATAGTGGGTCTAATATAAATAGAAGTCCCCGGTTGCTTGGGTAGCCATCTTTTTTCTGCCAACACCAATTCTTCAATGGCCTGTATGATATCTTCCTCTGGTATAGTAGGCATGACCAAGCGCTCTGCAGACCGATTCATCCTTCGTGCATTTTGATCAGGTCTAAAAAGAAGAATTCTACCATCCGGTGCTGCATAGGCTTTCAATCCCTCAAAAATTTCCTGGGAATAGTGAAACACGCAAGAAGATGGATCAAGAGTAAAGGATCTATATTTTTCAATACGCGCCTCATTCCATGCATTATTGACGAACCGCATACTAAACATCCGATCGGTAAATATGCGACCAAAACCAAGCTGGGAATCATCTTGATACAGGGGTTTTAATTGGCTTCCTTCTAACTGTTCTACTGTAATTTTCATTTTGTTCACACTCCCGTTTTATACCATAGCCGAGTTAATTGTCATTAAGAATTCTCCCTGCATGTTTAATTATCCTTTTAGCATGGACTAAAATATATTTTTCACATCCGAAAGGAAATATCCAAAAGGCGGCAAAGATTAAATAAATTCCCAAAAAGCAATCCCGTACCACTTTCAAAGTGGTACGGGATTGCTTTTTTTACGACATTTTATCCCTAAGAAGATCTCCCCTATGCTATTCTTTCGTATTTGAAAGTTCCTCTTCCAGTACCTTTGTATATAACTCTCGTAATTGATTGACCCTCATTTTTACTAAGACCACATCTTCATCCAGAGCAGCACGTTCAATTTCCGCCCCACTGGCCGAAAACTCTGGGAAACCATAAGCTCCTCCTGAACCCTTTAAGCCATGCCCAATATAACGAACTGCATTAAAATCACATATTTTCGCAGCATTCTTTAATTTTTCCATTTCCCTCCCTATATCCTGTAGGTACCAGGGAACCAGAGATTCTATTCCTTTATCTCTAATTCTAATTTTTTGAGGAGTACCAGTTGATAAAACAAACTGCTGTTTTATCGTTTTTATTAATTGGTCTCGCTTAACGGGTTTTGCAAGATAACCGTTGCATCCCGCTGCCATACATTTTTCCGAGTCCCCTTTCATAGCATAGGCTGTTAGAGCAATAATGGGTAAATTCTTATATTTATTTTGTTTGCGAATCAGACGAGTGGTTTCATAGCCATCCATCACTGGCATTTGCATATCCATTAATACTAGGTCAAATTTTTGCTCTTCCAGTATCTCCAAGGCCTGCACACCATTCTCGACCTCCACTATTGAATAATCATCAGACAGCATATGTGTCACCAATCGTTGATTAAAGTGGTTATCCTCAACCAATAGTATCTTAATCCGCTCAATTCCCCCTTGAGTCTTTGAACAACCAGTAACCCCCTTTAGAATTTCCGATAATTCTTCTAACAAATCATGGGGATGTACTAAACTCTTGTTTAATATCTTCTCACACTTAAGGTTTAGTTTTTGATAATCTTTCTGAGTTAGATCCTTTGCTGTATTGATTATTACAGGTATGTCCCTAAACTCTGGCTTCAGCCGCAGGCTTTCCAAAAATTCGAAGCCATTCATACCCGGCATTAAGAGATCTAATAGTATTGCATGGACTGCACCACCTTGCATTAGGTAATAAAATGCGTCCCCTGCCCTAGCAAAGGTGTGCGTTCTATATCCTTCATTTTCTATTATCTTCTTCAGGAATTGCAAAGTAGCTTCTTCATCATCAATCAATACAATATGAGTATCATCCTTTTTTTTGCCCGAGATGAGTTTTCCTAAACGAGAAATTAATACTTTTTCTGAAATAGGCTTTTCAATGAAATCCACCGCTCCCAGAGAAAAGGCCTGTTCTTTTTCTGGCATCACAGAACATACAACAATGGGAATATCCTTAGTTTCTTCATAGG
Organism: Desulforamulus reducens MI-1; assembly: GCF_000016165.1. Taxonomy (GTDB): domain Bacteria; phylum Bacillota; class Desulfotomaculia; order Desulfotomaculales; family Desulfotomaculaceae; genus Desulfotomaculum; species Desulfotomaculum reducens. The sequence continues at coordinate 2,346,388 of NC_009253.1, forward strand.
TTTTAATCCTTTTTAGAATTTCCCAACCTGTTAGATCAGGCAACAAAATATCAAGAATCATTACATCTGGTCGATATATTTTGGCTAAGGTTATGGCCTGTTTTCCTTGTTGGGTAGTTATTACCGAATAGCCTACCTTTTCCAAATAGTTCGAAATCAATTGCTTTGTAGTCCAATCATCCTCTACCACCAAAACAGTTCCATTTTTGCCCTGCATCATTTCTGATTCCATTAACTTTTCTTCTTCACTTATTTCAACCTTGTTGACAGGAATATAGAAAGAGAAGATTGAACCTTTGTTTACTTGACTTTCTACATTTATCTCTCCACCCATTAATTGGGTAAGGCTTTTACATATGGTTAAACCCAGACCTGTACCCCCGTACTTACGGGTTGTGGAACCATCTGCTTGGGTAAAGGCATCAAAAATTAACTTTAACTTTTCCTTAGGTATCCCTATTCCTGTATCTTCTATACAAAACCTTAACTTTATTTGGTGATCAGCACCACTTATTGATTCCTCTGCCACTGAAATTTTCACATATCCTTGATGAGTAAATTTCGCCGCATTGGAAATTAGGTTGTATAAAACCTGTCTTATCCGGGTGGGATCTCCTTTAAGCTGATCATGAAGATTTTGTTCTATATCAATCTTCATTTCTACATTTTGCTCCAAAAATTTGCTTTCAATCACATTAACTGCCTCATGGATCAGTTTGCGCAAACTAAAACTCGTTTCTTCCATAACTAATTTACCCGACTCTATTTTAGAGAGATCTAAAATATCATTAATGAGATCCATTAGTTGCTCGCCACATTGTTGGATGATTTTAACACTTTCCTGTTGTTGGGGACTTAATTCTTGTTGTATTAACACCTCTGCAAATCCCAGGATACCATTCATGGGAGTCCTTATCTCATGACTCATGTTGGCCAAGAATTCTGATTTCGCTTTGCTGGCCTTTTCCGCCACTAGAAGGGCCTGTTCAGCCTGCCTTTTGGCCTTAGCCACTTCCGTTACATCCACCACCATCAATAATACACCATCGTATGTTTTATCACGGTAAACCGGCTGGATGTTCATAATAACATCCATTCCCCCAACCCTCCGTGTTATGGTGACCGGAGAAGAATTACGGTTGAGGCGAAAATTTGCAATCATCTTCTGAATTTTTTCAAGGATTTTACCGTTGTGGAGACTCTCAAGCTTCTTGCCAATCAGGTCCTCTCTGACTTTTCCTGTTATAGTCAGGCATTGTTCATTTATTTCAGTAATAATACCCTCTGCATCCACCAGTGCAATGGCCGCATTCATTATAGAGATAATTGCTCTTAGTTTGGCAGCTTCCCTTTCGGTCTCTTCTCTGGCCTGCTGTAATTTTAACTGGGTTGCCTTATGGGCGGTAATATCTCTGGCAGAAACATAAAAACCGATAATATTCCCCTTGGGTAATCTTATGGGATTGGCATGAATATATAGTATCTTGCCGTTCTGGCTCACTTCTCCCTTCCAGGATTTACCACGAATTAAAGATAAAAGTACCATTTCCCCACCCTGGTAGGCCTGTTCAATGCCCAGGCCCAGCAACTGGCTACCATCCATACCAAACAAATCTTCCGCCGCAGGGTTGGCATAGGTTAAATTACCGCCAATGTCAAATATACTGACAGATTCAACGGAACTATTATTGGCATGCATGTGTAAACGAAGGGATTGTTCCATTAGATTGCGCTCTGTAATATCGGCAAAAACCTGAACCCCTCCGGCATATTTTCCACTAATATCATGAAGAAAAGAACCACTGGTTAAGATACGCCTTCGCCCTTTTTGTGTCTTAATTTCCAGTTCCACATCTTTATAACAACCGCCACTTTTCATAGCATGAAAAAGATGACAATCCTCTTCTCTACATTCACAACCCATTAACTCAGAACAGTTTAGGCCCAATACCTCCTCTGGGTTGACTTGAAAATAAGCTGCAGCTGCAGCATTTATTTCAGTGATCTTCATATTAGAGTCAACGACAAAGACACACTCCGTCATACTTTCAAAGATAGTCCATAATTTATTTTTCTCATTGGTTAACTTTCTATTAATTGACTGCAATTCAGCAAGTCTTGATTCCGGTCCTTCACCTACCCATTCACTGCAAAAACCGATCTCAAAACGATCAAAAAAGGTATTCATTGCTTCTTCAGCTTGTTTTTTCTCCTGGTTTGTTAAATTGCTTTCAATAACCATATCCAAGTATGCTCGGCGGTAGTATTTAAAGAGTCCCAAGAACATCTTTAGGGTAATTCCCCTGGCCCGGTGCAGTTTTGCGCTTTCTATTCCAAAATGAGTTACTGAATCTTCCCCTACCTGCTCTTCCACATAAATTTGATCATTGTCATAACTTTTTAGGTAATATGTCAATGCATGAATGATTTCATGCACTGACAGACGCCAATCTCCTCGGCGTGTGGAACTATATCTGGTAAACCCGCCTGCTTTAGCATAGTCAATTAGTCGTTGTATGATATCATCTTCCCTGCGGGTGAGTAATTCAACCAGCTTTTCTCTCACGCCATGACCTCCCATTGATAATCAAGTATGTAGTTGGATAATAACAAAATAATCTTGTTTTTATTTAACTTAAACCTTACAAAAGAATTAAATTTTTTCGTTAACTAATATTATATAGCAAAGAAACATTAAACTTTATGTCAAAATACTTTAGATAAACACTTGCCTGGAAGAATATGATTTGTTATAATGAATTTTGTTGTGAGACAAAATCAAATACGGCCCCTTGGTCAAGTGGTCTAAGACACCGCCCTTTCACGGCGGTAACACGGGTTCGAATCCCGTAGGGGTCACCATTAAATGGAGGGGTTCCCGAGCGGCCAAAGGGAGCAGACTGTAAATCTGCCGGCGATTGCCTTCGAAGGTTCGAATCCTTCTCCCTCCACCATATTGGGGCGTCGCCAAGCGGTAAGGCACCGGACTTTGACTCCGGCATTCGTTGGTTCGAATCCAGCCGCCCCAGCCAGAAAAAAGCTGAGAGTTCATATACTCTCAGCTTTTTTGACACATTGGAAGGTGTAAAACTTTCCATAGGCATCAGTTCTAACTAAATTCACATGCAAGACTATGACCTTTAGGTTATGCTCGCAGAGTGTATCAAAAACCCTCGTGCCAATTTGGGTATGGAAAAAATAGATTTTTCTAACTCTTTAAGTGGAAGGTCTGTTAATCCCGGTAAGCCTTTGTCTTTTTTTAATATTATTGGTTCCGGTATCCCAAGTGTCGTGATAGCCTCCATATTTTCCAACCAATGTTCCTTCTCCTGTGGTACCAGAATTTTTTATAAGACCTTTAAAGCGTTTAGGCATCTTGTGTCCCCCTCTCTAAGTTTTATTTTCTCCGAATTACGATTATTTACTATAGGTTTCTATATTATTTTACAAATTGTCAGCTAAATATCATTATTTTTTTATATATTGTGACATAATATTATTACACTTGAAAGTTACTCTCTTATCCCGGTTCAAATACCGGGTTTTTTTACATTATCTAGATTTTATGCTTGCACTGATAACTATCCTTTGTTATAATAAATTTTGCACTGGTAATGTCGTGCTCCAATAAAATATGCGGTCGTGGCGGAATTGGCAGACGCGTAAGATTCAGGTTCTTATGCCCGTCAGGGTGTGGAGGTTCAAGTCCTCTCGACCGCACCATTAAGCCCCGGTTTTTTAGCCGGGGTTTTTCATTTTTCTAACAAGATATATAATAAATGTCTAAACAATAAATTTAGTCTTGCATGTTTCAAAAAGGTGCTGTATAATAAATTTTGTCAGTTGGACAAACCCACGTGATAAAATAATATGCGGTCGTGGCGGAATTGGCAGACGCGTAAGATTCAGGTTCTTATGCCCGTCAGGGTGTGGAGGTTCAAGTCCTCTCGACCGCACCAGCTAAAACCTCAGTTTTAAACTGAGGTTTTTTTTACTGTTTTTTGACAAAAGAAAAACGGGCTTTATATTTCAACCCGCTTTTCTCCAGCACGAATTTTAGAATTGATAACTTCTACTAAAAACATGGTGGAAAATACATGATACAGTTCTCCAATAACCCCTTCGATGGAGCCCTCCTTGTTATTTAGCTGCCCCAGCAACACAATTTCAAATCCGTATTGCTGCTCGTTCAATCGGATAAACTCACGGATTGTTTTCTCCCGAATTTCACTGTCCCCCATTGTAAGCCAAGAATCACAGGTATTTACATTCATCCCTGTAATTTGATGAAGCGTCATCAAAAAACTCTCTCGAAATTGAGCAAAGGTTGGTTTCTCTTGATTTCCGATTTTCAATTATGATGCCCCCCTATAGTATATTATCTTTTATTATAAGAGCTTTTCCAACCTAAGTTCAATAAAGAAAACTTTACGGGTTTGGCTTCTAAAGAAAAACTTGGCTTACGCCATACCTATAGGGTACGAAATTCTTTAGGTAACGGTGTAAGCCTTAGTTACCCTTATGCAAGTCTTTTATAAATTTTACAGTGTCTGTGTGAATGACCTCAGATTAGGAAAAAAATCAATATTACTCACACCGAAGATACTTTTATGTTTATTCAGTAAAGATTCCAATTGATATCCTTCAGCAGTATCGATAATGGTAACTTTCTTTAACACTTTGTTATCCACCATCGCTTTGCGAAACATCCAGTTAGATCGGAAATCCGTTGTGGGAAATGAGTACCCAATAACAATAATTTCGGATGCTTGTTGTAAAGCCTTACGGGCCTGATGCCACAGGTCCGGTATGAAAGGAATGGACTGATAATTCTTCATCAAAGTTGGTGGTATGATCACCCTGCTTAGTTTGTTACAACAGCGTTGCGTTGTACACTTAATCATATTTGCCATCCCATTTATGATTACATTATGTCCAAGGGCATCATTGTGCTCATAGACATATACCTGGCCGCACCGGGGGCAATATAGCCAATTTAAGGAACCATGAAGTTTGAGGAGTTTTACTTTAGCATTGCCCGGAGTGTTATTTTTCTGTTGTTTAAAACTGTCCGCAGAAAAACTACCTCCTAAATGCCGGCATGGCATACCGTAACCATCTTGTATACACCAGAGGCCCCTTTGGGGGTTAGCCCTCTTTAGCGCGTAGTCCATTAATAATTCATAGTTAAAAGAAATGATAATATCTCCGTAGTCCAAAGACTCTGAAATTTTGTTATGATCGGGGCAAGGATCCCCATAGAGAATTTTATCAAAGGTTAGTGCCATAAGCAGTAGATATTCTTCATAGGCTTGTAATAGCCTTTCCCGCCCTGGTTCGTCTTCTTCTATCTCAATATTGAGCAGGGTCAAGACTTCTTCCATATCCAGGTTAGAGTTCTTTACTTTATCCTTAGTAACACCCCAGAGTCTTTCAATAAAATTAAAAATATGATCAAAGGTTAAATCTTGATCTTCATAATGTCTGTCCCTAATTTGATGAATATTAAGAACCCGCATGGCTTTTTGAAAAAAATTTTTAGCCACCGGGCTTGTTTCCCCTAGATATGAACCTGTATAGGCTGCTCCAGCACCGGCCCCCAACACATATACTTTGGTCACCGGATTCCCCCTATCTTTAAACTCACTAACCTTATTATGGCTTTGGATGTGATAAAATAACCCGCTCTGCGGGTTATTAATTAAACAAAATCCGAATAATTTGGCCAACAAAATAGAAGCCTGTTAAACCAATAATTCCCATGGCCAGTTGGCCCGTTGCTAAACTGTCTTTTCGTTCCAGCCAGCACCTCGTATTCTCATAAAAGTTGACCCCCATTGACTTCGATTCCAATTGTTTGGTTATAGTTGAAAAATCCATTGCCAATTCCGCACTCTTCATCATACGGCCCTCCGAACATTTGTTTTGTTTATTTTATTACCAAACAAATGTTCCTGTCAATACTATATAAAAAATCCTGCCATTTTTATGACAGGATTTTTCGTATCACTAATGTTTTCCGCTAATATTATAGGGAATAATCCTCTTTTCCCAGGTTCTAAGGGTAACTTGATCATTTTTATTCTCAATAATATACTGGGGAAGTACAGGAGTTTTACCATAACCATTGGGGGCATTAATGATATACGTAGGAACAGCAAGTCCTGAGGTATAGCCTCTTAATTGTTCCATAATAGCAATGCCGTCATCTACTCCAGTGATAAAATGTCTGGTTCCTTTTACGGCTTTAGCATGGAATATATAGTAAGGGCGAACTCGAATGGTTAGGAGACTTTGGTTTAACCTCTTCATAACATCCGGTTGGTTATTTATATTTTTTAGTAGTACAGCTTGATTACCTAGAACAACACCTGCTTTTACCAACATATCACAGGCCTTTTTTGCTTCTGGTGTAACTTCCAAAGGATGATTAAACTGGGTGTTGATATAAATCGGTGGATGGTTCTCTAAAATCTTACATAACTCCGGTGTAATTCTTTGGGGCATAGTAACCGGAGTACGTGTTCCCAATCTCTTAATTTCCACATGAGGAATATTATCTAATTCAGTCAGCAGCCATTCAATTTGTCGGTCTGATAACAATAAAGCATCCCCACCAGTTATTAATACATCCCTTATCTCCTTATTTTCCCTAATATACTGCAGGGCACCTTCTAAAACCTTACGTGATTTGTGAACATCAATTTCCCCGATATTTCTACGTCGTTGGCAGTGGCGACAATACATAGCACATTGATTTGTTACATTAATAATCAAACGGTCTGGGTAGCGTCTTGTTACCCCTTCCACAGGTGAAGTGTATTCTTCTCCCATGGGATCTTCTACACCGTAACGATCCTTTACTTCTTCTATACAGGGTATAGCCTGTAACCAAACAGGGCCACCGGAACCACTTACCATTGCCAGAGCCATATAATAGGGTGATACCGCCCAACGGTACTGGCGCCCCACTTTTTCAATGGCCTCTTTTTCAGCCGGGGAAAGATCTATTAACTGGCTTATTACTTTAACATCTTTAATACGATTTGCCATTTGCCAGTGCCAATTTTCCCACTGCTCATTATCTGCATTAAAAAAATTTAGTAAAGTTTGTTTTGCCCGATTGTACTGTTCTTGCACCTCAAAACCATTTTTAATTTGATCCTTGTTCTCAAGATAATCAGTGATACGAGCTTTTAACTCCTTTGCCCTTTTTAGAGCAATTTTTCGTTTTTCTTGTCTTAGCCGGAACTCTTCTTGCTTTAAATGAACAGACATAAAAACTCCCCTTTCTTTAAAGCCTACGAAGTTAGCTGACGGGTTCGGGCCGAAAGGTTAAAACCCTACCGGCGTTAAAAACCGGACTCACCCCAAAAGTCGGGTCCTCCGTTCCCATATATTTACAGGATTAAGCTATTATTTACAGGCACGGTACTGATAATTGTAAGTTGTCACAACTTATTATATCATTAAAGTTGCTTGTGCATCAATAAAAAGAAAGGCTCTCTATTTCATAGATTACCTTTCTTTTGCCCTATTTATAGCCTTACTAAGCCTTCCCGTGCTGCAGTGTCCAAGCGGCCATAAATCGTGAGGATATCTCCTGCTAATATTAGACTGTCTGGCGACGGATCAATAATATCTCCCTGCCCCTTACGTAGAATGGCCAATACTCTACTATCGTTCAATTCAGTTTCAGCCAACATCTTCCCCACCAAGGGAGAATCGGTTAAGACCTTCCATTCTTCAATTTTGTTCAATCGACTCTCCAGTTGATAGGTATGTTGCAACAATTCTTCCATCAGTTTCGATATCTCATTATTTAGCCTGTCTCTTTCCTTTACTAACTGATGTAACTTTTCATGGATACCTGCAAGAACTAATCGTTGGTCAAAATCATGTAAGTAATTTTGAGCTTCTGCAACAGATTTAACAACCACCCCGATACCCGGCGCAACATCAACAATACCAACTTCCTGTAATAATGTGAGAGCACGCCGAATGGTTTCTGGAGAAACACTGTATTTCCCCGCAAGGGTAGAGCGCCCAAATACCTTCTGCCCCTCCTGATATTCTCCCCGTACAATTTTCTCTGCTATATCTGCAGCAATGGTAATGTACCTTGCTAAATGTACATCGTTGTTTGACAAAACATTACCCTCCAAAACTAATTGATATAAATACATATTATATCCTTGTAAAGAAAAAAGCAAAAGACTTACCAACTTTTTTATTGGCAAAGTTTTTTGCTAAGCATTTTTAGTGACAAAAAAATACCCCTTGGATAAACTCCACTAAAATAAACTTGGCTTACGCCATACCCTATATGGCGCGAGAATCTTTAGGCGACGGCGTAAGCCTTAGTTGCCCTTATGCAAGTCGGAGAGTTTTATACTTCTGATTTCCAATAAATAGAAAAGCCGCAGTAGCACTGCGGCTTTTCTATTAAAAATAAAGATCCCTTTCTCCTGCCTCAATTTGTTTTAATCTTTCTTCTGTTATCTTACGAACTTGCTCATTTTTAATTTCTCCCAGGTGCTGACGGATGGTTTCTTCTCCCACTGCCTTTGTCTCGGGGGATGCATAGTCCAATAAGTATTCCTTAAAGGTCAAAATAGCATTGGGCTGGCAAACATTTTGAATTTCTCCACTCTTAGCCAGAGTCATAAAGCGGTCACCAGTACGACCTTTGCGATAGCAGGCCGTACAATAACTGGGTAACCACCCGGATTGACAAATATTGCGCAGAACTTCATCAGGACTGCGGTGATCATCAACCATGAATTGAGGGCTATCCTCTTCACCACAGCCACAATTGTTACTACCGCTGGCAAGGCGTGCCTTACGCTCTAATTCTTTCTTATAACCTCCTACCCCGGTGCAGGAACCGGCGGAAATTTGGGATATTCCTCGATTTAACAACAGATCCCTGTATTCAGGACTTTCTCGGGTAGAAATAATCATGCCGGTATAGGGAACTGCCAGACGAATAATGGTAACCAGTTTCATAAATTGCTCATCATTTACTAAATAGGGCAAGTTTTCTCGATTTACTCCCAAGGCAGGGCGAATACGGGGTACTGAAATGGTGTGAGGCCCTACTCCAAAACGTTCTTCCATATGAAGGGCGTGGAACATAAGACCCATCACTTCATATTTATAATCATAAAGACCAAACAGAGGACCAAGCCCTACATCATCAATACCAGCCATCATAGCCCGGTCATGGGCAGTGGTATGCCAGTCGTAATCTGCTTTGGGCCCACTGGGATGCATTTTCTTATAGGTTTCCCTATGATAGGTTTCCTGGAACAAAATATAGGTTCCAATACCAGCATCCTTTAACATTTTGTATTCCTCAATGGTGGTGGCCGCAATATTTACGTTGCAACGACGAATACTACCGTTGTCAAACTTAATGCTGTAGATGGTTTTTAAACACTCCAAAACATACTCGATGGGACATTCACCTGGATGTTCCCCGGCCTCCACTGCCAATCTCTTGTGACCTAGGGATTCTAAAATCTTGATTTCCTCTTCCACCTCTGCCTGGGTCAGCTTACGACGATTAAATTTGTTATCACAACGGTAACCACAATAAACGCAGTTATTTACACAGTGGTCGCTAACATATAAAGGAGCAAACAAGACCAAGCGCTTACCATAGATTTTAAGCTTTATTTCGCTAGCAACCTGAAACATGAAATTAATTAAATCTTGGTCATCATTTTGCAGTAAAATAGCCACTTCTTCTGGTGTTAGCCCCCGGGCCTCTCTGGCCTTCTCAATGATTTCCCGCACTCTAGCAGGAGAAGTCTTTTTGCCTTCTTCCAATAAACGGTTGATTTCTTCCTCATTAATAAAATCTGCCGGTTCCCATTGGTTATTATAAATTTCAGCCTTATTTATTGCCACGCCTATCTCCTACCTTTCGTCTTTAAATTTATCTTTTGGGCTATGACCCTGTCCTGTACTTATACGTCTTCCCATTTCTTTTACCAATGAAGTAATTTTTTCATGGGACTCATCGGCATTCTCTTTGCTGCCGGCTTTTTCAGGATAAATTTGATACTTTTCCCGATAACTGGCAGGGGATAAATTAGGCATAATAACATTGGCGCCACAACGTAGGGCCATCTTTCGACCATCCGGATGTAAGGTGCCCACCGCTGTGGTGGCAGGCAAATGTGTTTGGGGCAGTATCAGTCGTGCCACAGCAAGGGTTTTCAGGGTCAGTGCCAGATCACCGGTTTTGCTGTCCCGTAAGGGAGTCTGTTGGTGTGGTATAAATGGCCCAATGCCGGCCATTTCAACATCTAAGGCCCTTAGTAAGAGAATATCATCTGCCAGGGTTTCCATTGTTTGGCCAGGTAACCCAACGATATTTCCAGAACCCACTTGATAGCCTAATTCCTTCAGCCAAGTTAACCCTTTAATTCTTTCTTTGAGTGTAGTACCGGGTCTGAGCTGGGTAAACAAACCAGAATCTGCAGTTTCATGTTTTAATAGGTAGCGATCTGCCCCTGCCTTTTTCATTAATTCATAATCTTCACGGCTGCGTTCCCCTACGCAGATTGTAACAGCAAAATTACCTACTTTCTTAACCTGGCGTATTATCTCCGCCAAGTCTTCCCCACTGTAACGGGAGTCTTCTCCTGACTGCAAGACAATGGTACCGTATCCCAATTGAGCGGCGTATTTAGCTGTTTCAACAATTTCCTCTATGGGTATACGATATCTTTCAATATCTTTATTACTACGCCTTAGCCCACAGTAGTGGCAATCATTCCGGCAGTAGTTAGAGAATTCGATAATTCCTCTTAGGTGTACCTCGTCTCCAAAATGTTTCTTTCTTACTTGGTCAGCCATGTCAAACAATTTGGTTTCTTCATCCCCTGGCAAAGCACCTAATAGGGTGATAACATCCTGTCGTGTCAGTTCGTTTCCTGCGGCGGCTTTGGTTAGAGCTTTAAAAAAATTATCTTGCAAAGGCTATGCCCCCTTTCCATTACTTTTTGTCGTTAAGCATTTGTTGTATGGTCGGAAAGGGTGAAAGGGCCCGTCGCAGGATGCCCATTACAAAGGCAATACAGACACCGTAATTAACAATGGGTACCCCTACCTGCTGGACCTGCATAATACGGGAAAGCATTTCTCGACGGTTGACCATACAGGCCCCGCAATGTACCACCAGTTTATAATCCGATAAATCCTCTGGGAAACGGTGGCCACTGCTCCAGTGGAATTCTAAATCTCCTCCTACAACCTGACGTAACCAGCGAGGGATTTTCACGGTACCGATATCATCTTCCATCCGGTGATGGGTACAGGCCTCGGAAATCAGTACCTTATCGCCAGGTTTTAAACGTTCTATGGCTTTGGCTCCTGCCACCAGAGTTTCTAGATCCCCCTTATAGCGGGCAAAAAGAATAGAGAAAGAAGTAAGCAGAATGTCCTCTGGGGTATCTTTTTCAACTTCCCTAAAGGCTTGGGAGTCTGTAATAACCATTTTCGGCTTTTTTATAAAGTTAGCTATACATTCCTTTAACTCGCTCTCTTTGGCTACATAGGCCATTGCATCATGGTCTAAAATATCCCTGATGGTTTGTACCTGGGGTAAAATCAAACGGCCCTTCGGCGCAGCTGAGTCAATGGGTACCACCAAAACCGCAGTGTCGCCGGGATTTAATAGGTCCCCCACAATGGCTTGGTCATCCCAAGTGGCCGGAGCAGTATTAACAATGGCAATTTTCAAATCGCCAATACCCTGACCATTAAGGGCACTAACCACCACTGTCGGGCCTGCCAACTGCGTTTTTGCCTCCTCGATTTGTTGCTCTGTAACATGGTGTGCATCAATCTTATTAAAGACCACAACCACCGGGAGTTTTTTCTCCTGACAGCGTCTTGCAATCTTTAACTCATAATCGGTAACCCCGCTTCCAGCGTCAATAACCAGTAAAACCATGTCTGCTTTATTTAACACATCCATTGACCGTTTTACCCTAAGTTCTCCCAAATCACCACTATCGTCAATCCCTGCCGTATCAATGATCACCACCGGTCCAACTGGTAAAATCTCCATTGCTTTGTATACCGGGTCAGTGGTGGTTCCTGGGATATTGGAAACCACTGCAATATCCTGGCTCGTTAGGGCGTTAATCAGACTTGATTTACCAGCATTGCGCCTACCAAAAATCGCAATATGTAGTCTATTACCCCGGGGTGTGTTTTCCATTGTTGATGCCTCCTTCTGCGTACCTCTGGTATTTAAATTGGTTGGACTATCTTTTAACTGGCATCCCCCTATCCTAGTATTTTGTACTAAGGGCTGATTTGACCTGAACTCCTTTAATGTTTCCTAACTTACCGGTCATGGCACCAATTTCATCATTGGTCCCTTCAACAATAAGAGAAATAACTGAAAGGGCCCTTTCCCTATGGGGAATTCCCATACGACCTATGATAATTCCCGAGTACTGGCTGAGGATACTATTGATTTCAGGTGCTTTGGCCCTGTCCTCTATGACAATACCTACAACCCCAATGCGACGCAACATTCAAACCACTCCTTGTAAAAATAAAAAACCGTCTGTCCAGAGAAAGGCAGACGGGTAGTGTACACTTAAAACGGCACACCCCTTGGTCCAAGGCAGATAAGCCTCTCTCCTTAGGGAAATTGCATACTTTTTTCGGCCCTCCAAGCTAGGTAAATCATCCCAACTTGTCAGGCTTTATGATGGTTACTATACTAATTATACTATTTTTGAATTATCAGTCAATATTTCCTTAAACTTTATCTAGAAATAAATAAAACTGTAGGTATTCTGAGTATCAACATCTTGTTTTGGTAAAGGAAAACGTTCTAGGGATGTCGAATACTACCCACACAAAATCTTTTGGTAATGCGTAAATAAAGGAGTGATCGCATAATGGTTGCAGGTCAAGAAGAACAGTTGGTGGTTTTTCAACTAAATGATCAGCAATATGCACTACCCATTAATGAGACCCAGGAAATTATCCGTATGGCTGAAGTAACGAAGTTACCAAATACTACTTTTTATATTGAAGGCATTATTAATTTACGAGGAACCATCCTGCCTGTAATTAGCCTCAATCGTAGACTTGGACTGCCGGAGACGGAGCAAAACGAAGATACACGTATTATTGTGGTGGAAAACAAGGGTAACAAAGTAGGTATGATTGTGGACAGTGTCCTTGAAGTAGGTCGTTACACCGAGGCTGAAGTGGAACCCCCAAACATGATTGGCAATAATGTGGATTACTTAAAGGGTGTTGTTAAAAAGGAAGATCAGCTCTGGTTGTTGATTAATCTAGACACTGTTTTATAAAGAATACTTGTCTAGCCCACCCTTTAGAACCTACGAACTTAAATAAAGTGGGATATTATTAAAAAGCACGGCCAATGCCCGTGCTTTTTACATCCATACCTATTAGATTTGTACAGCGGTACCGCTGGCAGAAACCATTAGCATACCCTCCCGGATCACTTCGTAGTCCAGGTCCACACCCACAATGGCATTGGCCCCCATGCGGCGGGCCTGTTCTGTCATTTCTTCCAGGGCAATTTCCCGGGCATGGGCCAGTTTGCTTTCATATGCACCACTACGTCCACCAACAATATCAGTGATACTGGCAAAGATGTCCCGCACCACATTGGCACCCATAATGGCTTCTCCATTAACTAAGCCAAAATACTGCCGGATGGGTTTCCCCTCAATGATTCCTGTTGTTGTGATAATCATAACATCTTTCCTCCTGATACATATATTTTTCGTAATATGGATTATTTTTATACAACAAAAGGATAGGGCCTGACCTATCCTTTTGTAAAATTTATTCCTTTGCAGCAGCCCTAAAGGCGTTAAAGGCCGCTTCCACTGTACGCTCTATATCATTCTCAGTATGGGCCAATGAAACAAAGGTTGCTTCAAACTGTGCAGGTGCCAGGTAAATACCCTGCTCCAACATGTTTCTAAAGAAGGCTGCATACTGCTTGGTATCAGAGGAGGAAGCTGTGGCGAAGTCCCTTACATCCTGCTGGGTGAAGAAACAGGTTTGCAAGGATTGTACCCGGTTAAAGGATGCCTCCACACCAGCCGCTTTCGCAGCTTGAATCAAACCCTGGGCCAGGAGGTCTGACTTGTAATCAAGCTCTTCATAAACACCCGGTTGCTGTAATTGCTTAAGGGTTGCGATACCCGCAGTCATCGCCAAAGGATTGCCGGAAAGCGTTCCTGCCTGGTACACCGGACCCGCAGGAGAAACCATCTGCATAATCTCCCTGCGGCCACCGTATGCCCCCACAGGTAACCCGCCACCTATGATTTTACCCAGGCAGGTTAAATCAGGCATAACATTATAATAGGCCTGAGCACCCCCATAACTTAAGCGGAAACCTGTAATAACTTCATCAAAAATTAACAGGGCACTATGTTTGTTACAAAGGTCCCTTAGTCCCTGCAGAAAACCCTCTGCTGGAGGAACAACCCCCATATTTCCTGCTAAGGGTTCCACAATAATAGCTGCTATATCCGAACCCACTTCAGTAAAGATCTTCTCCAACAATTCCAGATCATTATAACGTGCATTAATTGTATTGCTGGCAATGTTTTCTGGCACCCCTGGGCTGGTGGGAACACCATGGGTAAGGGCTCCTGAACCGGCTTTAATCAAAAGGGAATCATGGTGGCCATGGTAACAGCCTTCAAATTTTATAATTTTGCTTCGATTTGTATAGGCTCGGGCTAAGCGCAGGGCACTCATGGTTGCCTCTGTACCAGAGTTCACCATGCGAACCATTTCCACCGATGGTAATGCCTCTGTCAACATTTGAGCCAGGGTTACCTCCAGATCCGTAGGAGCCCCATAGGTGGTTCCTTTCTCTAAGCAGTCTTGAAGGGCGTGAATCACCGCAGGGTGACGATGTCCTAGAATCTGCGGTCCCCAGGAACAAATATAGTCGATATATTCATTGCCATCCACGTCCCACATACGGGAACCATTAGCCCTAGCAATGAAGGGTGGGTTCATCCCTACGGATTTAAAGGCTCGTACGGGGCTGTTTACACCGCCAGGGATAATCCTTTGGGCTTGTTCAAACATTTCCTCTGATTTTTGGTAGCTGGGAGCCATTAGGTACCTCCTAATCCATGAAATATTTCATGCTGCTTTTCTTTAATTCTGTTACACTGTAGAGCAAGCGATAATTTGTGACACCGGCAATCTCTGAAAGTCTTACCGCAATGTTTTGACATTCTTCCCGGCTCTGACCATGTACCATGGTGTAGAAATTATAAGGCCATTGGGGCAAGGCTGCCCTCTGATAGCAATGGGTTACTTCTGGCAATTTTGCCATCTGTTCCCCAACTTCTAGAATTTTATCCTCTGAAATTTGCCAGACAATCATGGCATTGGCTTTAAAACCAACCCGGTGATGCCTCAGAGCAGCACCAATTCGGCGCATAATGCCAGCTTGCTGGATAGCATGGACCCGTGTGATAAGCTCTTCTTCTGTGATGTCTAATTTTCTAGCCAAGGTTTCAAAGGGTCTGCTCACCAGTGGTAATCCGGCCTGTAATTCTATAACGATCTTTTTATCTAGATCCGTTAACGTCATATTCTCCCTCACTAAACAAATTATTCCTATGTCTCACGAACTTTAAAATTCACCAAGACTTTAAAGAACCTTTGGGATGGCAGATTAATCACATCATTAATTCCTGTCTTTGCTTTTATTTCGGTAAGAATCTGCTCTACTTTTTCCGATGACTGTGCCAGAATAGTAAACCACATATTGTATTCGTGATCCCGGAGGTAGTTGTGAGTAATGCCGATATAATTATTAATCACCTCAGCTACTTCATCAATACGCTCTGAAGGAACTTTAATAGCACAAAGCGTTCCCTTATAGCCAAGCTTCCTAGAGTCAAAAACCCCACCTAATCGACGGATCACATCCTGCTGCATCAGACATTCTAAACGTGCTAGAACCTCCTGTTCGGAGATACCAATTTTTTCACCAATCACCCTGTAGGGTTCCGTACAAATGGGAAAATCCGTTTGGACAACATCAAGCAGGTGTTTATCAATATGATCCAGCTGCATTTAATACCCCTTTCGACCGTGGTATAAGCACCAGGGTTCTTCCGCCATATAGTCCCCGTGGTAAAAATATGCTCTGGCCCGACATCCACCACAAACTTTCTTATAGCCGCAGGTGCCGCAACCTCCCTTATAATCCATCGTCCGCAGTTCCTTTAACACAGGATTGTCTTTCCAGATATCCGCAAAGGACATCTCTTTTACATTGCCCAGAGGGATGTTTAAGTAAGCACAGGGCTGCACATCACCCTTGGGACCAATAATACAATAGGCAGTACCTGCCAAGCACCCTCGCTGGAATCGGGTATCCACACCCATTTGCTTGGCAATGCGCATAAATTGGGGAGCACAGGTGGGCTTCAACTCAATGTCCACTTGCTTTTGCTTTTCCATAATGCGATGCAATAGGTTTTCATACTGTTCAGCCCGCAGGGATTCCTGCTCAATGTTAACAGCTCTGCCAGTGGGTACCAAGAAGAATACATGGTGGGCCACTGCCCCCTCCTGTACCGCAAAATCCGTAAGATCCTCTACTTCCTCGTAATTCCAGTCCATTACCGTGGTGTGAATCTGGAAGGGAAGACCCGCCCTGCGACAATTCCTCATACCTTCTACGGCTGCCTGCCAACATCCTTCCTGAGCCCGGAATTTATCGTGTTTGGCAGGGTCCACACTGTCTAGGCTGATGCCCATGCCAAGGGCACCAGATTCCTTCAACCGCTTGGCCACTTCAGGGGTAATTAGGGTGCCATTTGTACCAAAAACCGGGCGCAGCCCCTTAGACCTAGCATGGGCCACCAGTTCATAAATGTCTGGTCTCATTAAGGGTTCTCCGCCGCTGAAAATCATGATTTTAAAACCCACTTCGGCAATTTGATCCAGTAGTCTCTTGCCTTCGTCGGTAGAAAGCTCTTCCTCTGCCTTTACACCTGCATCCCGGTAGCAGTGTTCACAATACAAGTTACAGGCGTTGGTTGTATTCCAAGATATAATCATGCTTATCCCTCCTTCAGCCAGTTGGCAACCTCCGGAGCATGGTAGGTAATAAGCATATCTGCCCCAGCCCGTTTTAAGCCGGTAAGTGTCTCGAGAACAATCTTCTTTTCATCGATCCAGCCCAACTGGGCAGCGGCCTTCACCATTGAATATTCACCACTGACGTTGTAGGCAGCCACCGGGTAATTAAACTGATCCTTAACCCGACGAATGATATCCATATAGGCTAGGGCAGGTTTCACCATCACAATGTCCGCACCTTCTTCAATATCCTGCAGGGTTTCCCGGAGAGCCTCATCTCCGTTGGCAGGATCCATTTGGTACGTCTTACGGTCACCAAACTGCGGTGTGGACCCCGCAGCCTCCCGGAAAGGTCCATAATAGGCTGAAGCGTACTTGGCTGAATAAGCCATAATGGGCACATTAGTATAGCCCTCTGCGTCCAATCTGGCCCGGATAGCTGCCACCCGCCCATCCATCATATCCGAGGGAGCCACCATATCGGCCCCGGCCTGCACATGGGACAAGGCAGTTTGGGCAAGTAGGTCCAGAGTTGTGTCGTTCTCTACGGTATCTCCTTTAATTAAACCGCAGTGGCCATGGCTGGTATATTCACACAGGCAAACATCGGTAATTACCAACATCTCGGGATACGCCTTTTTTATAGCCCTAACAGCTTGCTGCACAATGCCTTCGGGATCATAGGCACCAGAACCAACTTCATCCTTTTGTTCCGGTACACCAAAAACCATAATCCCCGGTATACCCAGTTCTTCAATGTTCTTTAAGTCCTCTATTAAAAGATCAATGGAAAGGTTGTAGACACCCGGCATACTGGTTACTTCCCGACGTACCCCCTGACCATAGGTGGCAAAAACAGGGTAAATAAGGTCGTTCACTGAAAGGTGGTTTTCTCTAACCAGTCGTCTTACACGATCATTCAGTCTTAGACGCCTGTGACGGATAGTAGGAAATTGGGGCATGGTTAGCACCTCCATGATTGGTTTATTATGGAACCTATAATTATAGGATAAGCCAACAACCACTGGTCATAGGCCAGTAAGTTAATGGCTAGACATTCAAGCAATCCCTATTTCTTCATCGGTTAAATAACAGGCGGGGTCTTCCATCCAAAAGTCTCCATAGACAGCTTCAGCCCGGGCTCGGAAATTACCGTTGCAGAGGTTCAGCCATTTGCATTGGGCACAGCGTCCTTTGAGAAGTGGTTTTCGATCCTTGAGCCCAGCCAGAATGGGATGGCTTAGGTCGGTCCAAACCTCTCCGAATTTCCGTTCTCTGACATTCCCAAAGCGGTGATTTCGAGTAAACTGGTCGGCATGTACATTTCCTTCCCAATCCACCTCACCAATGGCGATGCCAGTACGATTGCCACCATTACGGGACAAGAGTTCAAGTACCTTCTGGGCCTGTGCTGGGTTCTCTTTAAGGAGTTTCAGGTAAAGATAAATGGCGTCAGCATGGTTATCAACAGTCAAAATCTCTTTGTCCAGACCCCTGCGGTGAAAATCCAGTGTGCGTTCCATTATTAAATCCAGAACGGCACGGCTTTCTTCCAGAGAAATATCTTCCTTAATCATTTCACTGCCCCGACCAGAGTAAACCAAGTGGTAAAAACATACCCTTGGGATATTCTCTTGTTCAATAAGATCAAAGATTTGGTTTAATTCCGTATGGTTATGGCGATTAATGGTAAAACGCAGACCTACTCTTTGTCCCACCGCCAAACAGTTGCGAATGCCCGCTAGGGCTGCTTCATAGGCCCCTTTGCGACCTCTAAATGTATCATTAACTTCGCCAATACCATCAAGGCTGATGCCTACATAGCCTACACCTATATCCTTGATGCGGGCTGCAGCCTCTGGTGTAATCAAAGTACCGTTAGTGGAGATGGTGGTCCGAATGCCCTTTTGCGTAGCATACCCGGCCAGTTCAAAAAAGTCCGGGCGTACCAAAGGCTCACCACCTGAGAATAGGATTACTGGTACTTTGAATTCAGCCAAATCGTTAATAAATTGCTTGGCTTCCTGGGTGTTAAGTTCGTTATATTTTTTACTGTCGGACTCTGAATAGCAGTGACGACACCTCAGGTTACAGGTACGGGTCGTGTTCCAAACCACCACCGGTCCATGACCGGCCACAGCACCGTGCACCTGCCCCTTGGCGCCATGGTCATAGCGCAAAGAGTCTCCGTAATTTTGTGTATCACAGAGCAGCTTACTAATACTAATCATAAAGCTCCCACTTTTCTATAGATTTTTAATCCAGCCGTAAAAGATATCTTAAGAATCTTTTTGACCGGTAAAATGCTCGGTTATAGCCTGTACAAGACCGCCAATGGTATATTCCTTGGCTTCTACATCCACCCGCAGGCCCAATTTCCTAGCTGTGTCAGATGTAATGGGTCCGATGCTGGCTACTACCACCTTTTCCATTAATCGTGGTAAGTCTTCTTCTGCTATTAGTTTAACAAAATTTTGCACGGTAGACGAACTAGTAAATGTAACCACACTGATATCACCATTGGCTAGACTCTCACGGATGGCCTTAGCATTGCCGTCCCCTAAAACTGTCCGGTAGGCAACTACTTCATGTACCAGAGCACCCATTTCCTCCAAGGCCTTAGGCAATAATTTACGAGCAATGTCTGCCCGGGGTAATAAAACCCGATCTCCCGGCATCACTTTACCCCTGAGGCCTGCGACAATTTCCTCGGCCCGATATTCTCCCGGGACGTAATCCACCATCAATCCTCTTTTTTCCAATTCCTCCCGGGTTTTGGGTCCAATGGCACATAGGCGGACATCACTAAGATCCCGAATGTCTTTTTTATTATTACGCATACGTTCAAAGAACCTTTGAACACCGTTAACACTGGTGAAAATTACCCAACGATAGGAACGTACATCGGTGATGGCACTATCCAGCATTGTAAAGTCCTCAGGCTCGGCAATTTGAATGGTGGGGAACTCCCATGGTTCGCCACCCAAGGCTTCAATTGCTGAGGATAAGACACTGGCCTGTTCCCGGGAGCGGGTGACAATGACCCTTTTACCAAACATAGGTCTATTCTCGAACCATGCTAGTTTTTCTCTTAACTTTACAACCTCACCCACCACAATAACCGCCGGGTTTTTAAAGTTTGCTTCCAGTGCCCTTTGATGAATATTCTCCAAGGTACCAATCAGCGTTCTTTGTTCCGGTCTGGTACCCCAGCGTATTAATGCCACCGGTGTTTCAGTTGAACGGCCAAATTCCATTAATCTGGTGCAAATCGCTGGTAAATTAGCCATGCCCATTAAAAATATCAATGTTCCTGCACCAGTAGCAATTTTATCCCAGGCAATGCTGGAATCATCCTTATTGGGGTCTTCATTACCGGTAACAATAGCCAATGTGGAGGTATAACCCCGGTGGGTCACCGGTATCCCAGCATAGGCCGGTACTGAAATGGCAGAAGTAATGCCCGGTACCACTTCAAAGGGAAGGTTGTTTTCCACCAGCAATTCAGCTTCTTCACCACCCCTGCCAAAGACAAAGGGGTCTCCGCCCTTCAGTCGAGTTACAACCTTACCTTCCTTGGCCTTATCCACCAGCAGTTGGTTTATATCTTCCTGTGACATGGCATGGCGGTCCGGTGATTTTCCCACATAAATTATTTCTACATCCGGACGGGCGTAAGCCAAAAATCTTGGGCTGGCCAAACGGTCGTAAACTAGAACATCCGCCTTACGAATACACTCCAATCCTTTTACTGTAATTAATCCCGGGTCACCTGGGCCAGCTCCTACTAAATATACAATACCCTTTGTCATTTTCATTCCCCCGCCCTAACTTCTTCCAGTATTTTTTTACCGCCCATTGCCATTAGTTTCTCAGCCACTTCAATACCTAATTCCACCGCCTTGTTAACCTCGTTCTCTCCTTGGGCCCGAATAACTTTAGTCCCATCTAGGGTGGCCACAACAGCGGTGAGCATAAGCCTATTATTCTTAACTTCACTGTGGGCTCCAATGGGCACCTGGCAACCGCCTTCTAAGTAACGGAGTAATGACCTTTCTGCTTCAGTGGCAGCTTTGGTCTCTGTATGTTCAATACCTTTAAGTAGATTAAGAATTTCTGGATCGTCCTCCCGACATTCCACAGAAATGGCACCCTGTCCCACTGCCGGTAGACAAACCTGAAAGGGAATAATTTCCGCAATCATATCTTCCCAGCCCATGCGGGTTATGCCCGCTGCAGCCAGAATAATGCCATCTAGTTGCTCGGACACCAACTTTTTCATACGTGTATTCAGGTTACCCCGTAGGGCCTCCAGTTGAAAATCCGGACGGTAGTTTAATAACTGCGCACAGCGGCGTAAAGAAGATGTACCGATTCTAGCACCCTTAGGAAGCTCATCTAATTTCCGTCCATCCTTGGAAATCAGTGCATCGCCGGGGTTATCTCGCTTGCATACTGCACCAATGATTAAGCCTTCTGGCAAAGCAGTGGGCATATCCTTCAGACTATGCACTGCAAAATCGATTTCCTTCTGCAACATAGCCACTTCTAATTCTTTGGTAAATAGACCTTTATCCCCAATTTTGGCCAGGGCCACATCCAACATTTTGTCTCCCTTAGTCTTCATGGTTGTAATTTCAAAGGTAACATCAGGGTTTTGTTTTTCCAGCTGTTCAACTACCCAGCGAGTTTGCCACAGTGCCAGCGCACTGTCCCTGCTGCCAACGGTTATTTTATGTTTCATGGTAGCCTCCCTTTTATTCCCTGGATCGACTGTCTGCCACCATTGCAGCTATCCCCTTGTCCCAACCGCTGTTAAGGGTGGAACCACCGGCAACCTTTTTCTTCTTTTCTGGGGGGATTATTTCAGTCTGGGGCTTTTGACCTTCCACTTGCAGGTTAAAAATATTCTGGGTTAATTCCGTATATAAATGTCCCTCCGGTGTTAGGGCGTATTGTTTAAGTTTAATTACCGGGTTATGCAAAAGTTGGTTAACAATGGAGTTTGCCAGCGAGCCAATAATTTTTTTCTCTCGTTCCGTCAGATCCCCTAGGCGGTTATAGGCCCGGACCAATTCCCGTTGTTTAATTTCTTCCCCCATCTTCTTTAACGCTGTGATGGTCGGAACAACAAAACGGGTAGAGAGCCAGCGCATAAATTCATTGAGTTCCTCTTCAATAATGCCTTCGGCCTGTACCGCTGCCCTACGCCGTTCCTCCAGGTTAGCATCCACAACGTTTTGCAAGTGATCCACATCATACAACTTTACATTGGGAATCCTACGAACTTCCGGGTCAATATCCCGTGGAACCGCAATATCGATCATCATGATGGGTTGATCCACCCGTTGCTCCATTACCTTCTGCATGTCAGATGTTTTAATTACGTAATGCTGGGCTGCAGTGCTGGAAATGACAATATCAGCACGGTTCATGTATTGAAACAATTGATCAAATTTAACCGCAGTTCCATCAAATTTTTCCGCCAGTTGAACCGCCCTGTCATAGGACCGATTGGATACAATCACACTGGAAACCCCGTTGGCCACCAGATTTACCACCGTTAATTCACTCATCTCCCCGGCACCCACCACCAGGACAGATCGACCACTTAAGGTACCAAAGCCCTGCTTTGCCAGTTCAACCGCAGCATAGGGAATGGAAACCGGGTTTTGATCAATGCCTGTCTCGGTTCGCACTCTCTTTCCAGTGGTAATTGCTTGCTGAAATAATGTGTTTAAAACTACATTGGTGGTTTTTGCCTCCAGTGCCAGTTCATAAGCCTTTTTTACCTGTCCTAAAATTTGCGTTTCTCCTAAGATCATGGAGTCTAAACCCGAGACCACTCGGAACAGGTGTCGAATGGCATCATACAGAGTATGGCAAAAGGTGAAGTTTTTTATCTCAGAAATATCCAGGCCTGATTTCTCAGATAAAAAAGACCACACCGAACTCATCCCTGAATCTAACTCCATTGGGGCTATATATATTTCTGTTCTGTTGCAGGTAGAGACAATGGCGCAACCGTCAATGCCTGGATAAGACATTAGTCTTTTCAACGAATCTTTCATACCCCATTCAGTAAAAGCAAGTTTCTCTCGCACTTCAAGGGGGGCAGTGCGGTGGTTAACTCCGATAACCGCAATAAGCATTTTTAATGCGCTCCTTTACCTGGTCGTACTTTTTCTCTCTCAGTAATTCTAAAATGTCAGATTCCACTAATTTCTTAAATATAGTCCTTCTTGCATGAATATCTTCAATGTCATTAAGTACCTGATTTCGTACTTCCGTAAGGACATCTGCAAACTCTTCATACTCCGTGCCAAATTGCTTTTCCAATTGCCGCCTTATCTTGGCAGCCAGCAGGGGACTGGCCCCACTGGTTGATACAGCAATGGAAAGTTTGCCCCTTCTAATCACAGAAGGCACAAAAAAGTTACTATTGGATGGGTCGTCTGCAATATTCACTGCCAGATGCCCCTTCCTGCAGTCCTCGGTCACACGATGATTGACCCGGGAACTGTTTGTGGCAGCAAAGACCAAAAATGATCCTTCCAGATCAAAGGTTTGGTAGTGCCTTTGTCGGAGTTCCAATCGGCCTTCATCGGACCACTCTTTTATAAGGGGAGTAACTTTTGGGCTTACCACTCTGACTGAGGCACCACACTCCAGCAGTGCATGAATTTTTCGTTCTGCCACTTGTCCACCACCCACAACTAGGCAGAGGCAGTTTTCTAAATTCAGAAAAACAGGATATAAATTAGTCATCTAGATCTATTTAGAACCTCCGAATACCGATAAAATCAGCAATCTGATAAAAGGTTTCTTTAACTGGCTTATTGGGAAGATGAGTTAAGTTTTTCTTGGCTTTTTCGATATATTGCTTTGTGGCATTAAATGCATACTCAATACCGCCAGCTTCTTTAATAATTTCAATGGCTTCTTTTACCTGCTCGTCCGTTTTTTCTTCAATTTCCACCAATTGGCGCAGGCGTGTTCTTTGAGGGCTTCTTTCCAAAGAGTATATCACTGGCATGGTCAAAATTCCCTGGCGCAAATCACCGCCAATGGGTTTGCCAAGAAGACTCTGGTCAGCCACCATGTCTAGAATATCATCCGTAATTTGAAAGGCCATACCGAGATGGTGCCCATATCTTCTAAGGTTCTTGTACTCTTCCTCTGGTGCTCCCACCGCCACCGCGCCTAATTGGCAACTGGCCGCAATTAATAAAGCTGTCTTTCGTTTGATCCGATAGAAATAGTCCCTCCAACTTTGTTCCGCACTATAGGCTGTTGAAATTTGGTGCATTTCACCTTCGCACATCATGACACTGGTATCAGCCAGTACCTGAGCAATTAATGGGTTCTCATATTGAGAAATCAGTACCAGTGATTTGGCAAACAGGTAATCTCCTGTATGCATGGAGATTCGATTGCCCCAATTGGCTTTAACGGTGGGGGTACCCCTTCTGGTTAGGGAGTCATCCACCACATCATCATGTACCAGAGTGGCCATGTGAATAAGTTCCAATGCAACTGCCAAAGGTAAAAGCTTTTCTAAGCTATAATGATAGAACTTACCTGCCAAAAGCGCAAAAGCCGGACGTAAACGTTTTCCGCCGGCATTTAATAAATGAATTGAGGTTTGGGTTAAAAGCGGATCTCGGGACTGAACGATGGTTTTTATTTCATGCTCAACAACCTGAAGATCTTTCCTAACCTGGCTAAAAAAATCGAGCATATATTATCTGTCACCTACTCGCAAAACTTATCTTACTACCACAACTGGTAAATATTCGCCAGTAGTTAAAGAATTCCTCCCTTATTAAACAATACAGGGGTAGCTATATAAAAAATGAATTCAGAGGTATTTTTCCCCCTATGACAAATTCTTATCCCAGCAGGAAAAAATAGTTTGATATTGAAATAGTATTTTTAAAATTAGAAAAGCTTAGCTTACACCATTCCCAAAGGAACTAGAGAGTTCTTAATGTACTCTTTGAGCAAAAACAGCCGGAGCCTAGTTTGCTCTTATGTATGGTAAATTTTATAATTTTTGATAGGCTAAGAAATATGTATCTCTTTTAGGAGGTATTGCTATATGACAAAACGGTTTATTTCCCAAAGGGGTATCCTTATATCAATGGACATAGAAATCATGAAAGACTTCATTAGTGAAGTCTTGGACCAGATTGACGCCTGCCAGTCCCCTCCTTATTATAATCCAAATCTGGATAAGTTGGGACATGAAGTTCTCAGGGCCGCCTTCGAGTATGGTCTGGTTAATCTGGATGGAAGTTGCCCGAATCCAGGTAAACCCCACGACAATCATTCTAAGGACAACAAATCGCAGGGCACAGGTAAGGTTATACCCTTTAGGAATCCTCAACGGCCGTGAACAACGACATCTAGTTTTCCTGTTTCCGGATCAATTACAAACCCATGTACCAAAATTCCTGGAGGCATTAGCGGGTGCTTTTTTATAATCTGAACACTATTTCTTACGCTGTCTGTTACATTGTCAAAACCATGCAACCACCTTTCTATATTAAGTCCAGCATATTCAAAGGTAGTTATGGTTTCTTTTGAAATTCCCCGTTGTACCATATTTTCTAATGTGCGATGGGGATTGATGTTGGCCATTCCACAATCATAGTGCCCGATAACAAAAACTTCTTCTGCCCCAAGCTCATAAATAGCAACTAAGATACTTCGCATAATACTACCCAAGGGGTGTGAAACTAATCCTCCAGCGTTTTTAATTATTTTAGCATCCCCATTTTTTAAATTCATGGCCTTTGGTAGCAATTCTGTTAACCTAGTATCCATACAGGTAAGAATAACCATCTTTTTATCGGGGTATTTTGTGGTTTGGTATTTCTCAAATTCCTTTTGGTCTACAAAATTTTGGTTAAATGCAATAATTTCTTCAAAACGACTCATGCCAGTCACCCTTTACGTTTTACGCTACAGAATAGGATTATTTTATAGCATAGAAAAAACTTATGCTAGCATTTTCCATATTAAATTTATGCAAGAAATAATACTTCAGGGATCTAGCCTAGTGGTCTATTGTTAAGAACCAGTACTGGTTCTTTTGTTGTTTTAGCCGTCTCTTTTGTTTGTTTTACAACCTTCACTATATGCTGATAGGCTTGCTGGGACCCTATTAGCAAGAGATGCACTCCGATAAAATCGATTTCTTTTAGATTACATTCATTATGAAAAACCGAGATAAGATTTTCTAGGCAGGGTAGTAATACCTTTGAAGAGCCTCTTCCCAGGGTAAATACTTTATTTCCCTCTTCATCAATCCCACGGTATATAACCCTGCCCATATCTTTATAGGAAAGCTTATTAAAATAATCAGTCTTTAAGATTTCTTCTTTGGTTGTTATTCTATCAAATGGCAGTTTATTTAAATGAATTGCCGATGCCAGGGAAGAGGAATGGGTTCCCCAAAAACAGTTATAGATAAAAATCATAGTATCACCAAAAGTATTATTAACCTTTTATTCAAATAATAAGCTTCTATATAAAAAAAATAAAAATTTCCTTTTGCCACTTGATCATGATCAAGTGGCAAAAGGAAATTTTTATTGGCGGGAGTGTGTGAGAATCGAACTCACCATGGACAGGAACACTGCCCAACGACTGGTTTTGAAGACCAGGAGCACCACCAGGCACCATCCACCCCCAAAACTTTAAGTTTGTTACACATTTTATTCTGGGTAGTTTATTTTATCAAAAAAAGCAGTTTATTATTATTTTGACTGTTTTAAATTTTACATTATAATTTATGTTAAGTCAAACATAATATAAATTTGACACTTTTAATAAAACTCCTTCTAAATAAAGGCATGCCATTTATTGCCTAAACAGTTTATTCGCCTTGTACAATTTTAACAACATAAAATATGATAAAGAAAAAACATATTATAAAATAAAAGAATCGAAGGCGATTGGGTTAGGTCCGCCTTCGATTCTTTACTCTTTCTCTTCAGTTTTAGGTATCTCTTCTAAGCCAACATCTTCTAAGATTTTGTTAATGAGATCTTTAGACATCGTTCCACCCCCTCTATATTTAAATAATTTTATCACTATCATTTCGAAATGTCAACAGTAAAATTAAATTATTTTCTGTATGAAATGCTTTTAAAGTTTATTTTAGATTAAACGGTATAAAACCCAGCATAACTGTCAAATTATGTACTATTATGTAAATAGTTTCCAACTCATCCACATTATTCACAGGTTTATCCCCACTTTTTACCATTTATATAAAAATAACCATTTTTATATAAATGGTAAAAACATTGAACCCGGCTGTTTAAGCCGGGTTCAAACGGAGAGTTATTTATTAGCCGCTATGGCTACTATTATAGTTCCCAATAGGTTAAAATTTATTAGTCTTCTTTCACATTATATTCCGGTTCTCTCCAGTCTAGTTCCTTTGCAAGTTCCTTGATGGTATCTCTTAACTGGCTTTCCTCGATCTTTAATCCACGAATTTTCGACCTGATGGTCATTAATTCTTTGATCAGCTCATTAATCCTAGTTATTTTTTGTTTATGGCGGTAGGTATTAATATCAGTAATCATATGGATAGTATTTCCTTGCTTCAATTTTTTAACCCGTTATAATTTTTGAGAATTTTCTTTATATATATTATTCCATACTTCTAAACTACAAACCTCTTTTAGCAGCACATCTTTGTATGTTTTTTTACCGGTAAAACCATTTTCAGGATAATCTTCCCCTTGAGGGCTTGCTTGGTACTCTTCGTGGTAAAATAATCTAATACCAGCGTCTTTACACTGGCTCATCCATAAGCGAACCAATTCATCCATACCTGTATTTACCAATTCCGAACGAAAATCCTGGGCAGACTTAGTACTTTCCATACAAATAAAACTCTGACAAACCAGGGATCTGGCAGTATAACTACCACAGATATGCTGCTCCTGATCAAGGAAATGGCAAGCACCCTCCTGGGTAAAGCCCAGACTAATATCCACAGCGCCACCTTCAGCATAAATATAGGTATACTGATCTAAGAAATCCAATAGAGGCCATTCATTATCCAGGACCAGTGCTCCCCCTAACTGATTAATATAGTTTAGTACATCAATACTGGTAAGGGGAATTCTTTCCCAACAGCATTCATCACAGCCTCGACAAGGTGGATTCGTGTTTTCATCGATAAATTTATTGATAGCATCTAAATAATCCTGTACAGAAGCAGTCTCATCTAAAATCTGTAAATCGTAAACATCTTTATTTTTTATAAAAACTTTTACTTTCATAACGCTCTCCCTTTTACAAAAATATTATTTTAACTTTTTGTTTTTTATATATAACCTCTCAGATAGGTTTCAAACAAAATTGACAGGAAATAAAAAAAAGCAGGGTCAATACCCTGCCTTTACTGGAGCGGAAGACGGGATTCGAACCCGCGACCCTCGCCTTGGCAAGGCGATGCTCTACCACTGAGCCACTTCCGCATTAACAATAAATATATTAGCATAGATCATCAAGATTGTC
This sequence comes from Desulforamulus reducens MI-1, assembly GCF_000016165.1. GTDB lineage: Bacteria > Bacillota > Desulfotomaculia > Desulfotomaculales > Desulfotomaculaceae > Desulfotomaculum > Desulfotomaculum reducens. The sequence continues at coordinate 2,375,074 of NC_009253.1, forward strand.
AAATATTTAGCATTTTATTTATTTATATCTGATTATTTTACCTTTCTTTTACTTCTGAAACAAATTTTATCTCCTATTGTTTGCTTCTAATTTATCTGTACCCAACATATGATTGAACTAAGAAAGCAGGGGGGTGATATATGAGAAAATTCACATAAATATTTTTATGCCATCCAGTGGGCTTTTTTTAGATTCACTCTGGAATTATTAGGAAGAACCCCTTACAATAAGAAATAAATAAAAGGAGGCTCTACTATGTATAAAAAGATTCTAGTGCCCCTGGATGGTTCGGAACGTTCAATTAAGGCCCTGTCCCACACTGTTGCGTTAGCAGAAAAATTGGCAGCTAAAGTAACCCTAATGCATGTCGTTCCCAGTTTGCCACCCTATGTTAATACAGCAGTTGATCATTTAGGTCAGGTACAGCAATCTATCATTGAAGAATTAATGAAAAATGGCAAGGAGATGCTAGAACAATTTGTTTCCTCCATTTCAGATAAAAATATAGAAGTGGACACATATACCGTCATGGGCCAACCAGCAGATGAAATTTTAGAAAAAGCGAATCAGGATAATTATGAATTAATAGTGATCGGAAGCCGTGGCTTGGGAGAAATAAAGGGGTACATCATGGGAAGTGTCAGTAACCGCGTCTCTCGTCATGCATCCTGCCCAGTTTTAATTATAAGGTAAAATAGTAGTTTTCCAAAAGGTTTTTCATTATATCAAAAATTAACACCAACCATTGGTTGGTGTTAATTTTTTAAGTCTTTAACAAGCTTGATATCCAATTTTGTTGGATAGTTTGATGGGATTGGTTTGCTGTCTTTAGGTTCCGTTATAACCGTTGAATTATAGGAACTGGGAGTAGGTTCTTTAGTTTGATAGTAAACCATCAATGTATTGCCTTGCAAGTCTATTTTAGAAATAGTTAATTCATACCCACTGGATGGCTTTTCACCCCAAGAAATTTCTACTTCTCGGCAACCTTCTTTTCCAGTCACAACCTCCGCAGTTATATCATTAGTTTTTACTTTAAGGAAAGGTTCTAACCGTTTTATAACGTTTTTAAGTTCCTCTGCCAATACTCCTCGATCCGGCTGGAAATTGCCATCCTCTGTAAGCACCATTATTTTTAAACCAACTAGCAACTTAATATCGTCAACTGCTACTTTGTTTGCTTTGTTCAAATCATTAATTTGAGGACCAACTTCCATTTGCACTTGCCCCTGGGCTTTTCGCTGCAACAGACCACCACAAATTTGGGCTATTTCTTCACGGGTAATAAGCTCTGAGGGGCAAAAACTACGATCATCAGTATGAAGAACCCCATTATATCCTAGGATCATAATTTCATTAGCTGAAGGGTCCGCTGCAACTACATCATCGAAAAAGTCACTAACTTCCGGGGCTTTATAAAAACGAAAGCCATCAAGATTTAATTCTAGAGAGTTAACCAGCAATTCAGCAGCTTCTGCCCTTGTAATATAAGGCAATGTCTTACTGACATTGGTTTTCTTATCATCTACCTGCTGTTCTTGGGCCTGCTGTGTATTATTTATATTTTCGTCAGCTAACCCCGATGCAATGGGCCATAGAGAAACAGCTCCTATCAAGGTTGCACCTATTAGTAAAAATCCAAACTGCCTTCTCATAGATTTCCCTCCCGTTATTTTATTGACGCTGTTAACAACCAATAAGTTCCATGTCACTGTGAATAAAAATTAGAAAAACTTGGCTTCGCCAAGTCTTTAGACGTCGGCGGAGCCTTAGTTTGCCCTTATGCATATCGGAAAGTTTTATACTTTCTGATATGCTAAAAAAGACCGGCATAGTAACCGGTCATATCTGTTGATAACTTTTTCTATTCCTCCAGATGCAGTTTTCCACCTTCGAGACTACTTACTTTGATCAGAGACTCAATTCTAACACCAGCATCCCGCAAAGCCTTACCGCCCCCCTGAAAGGCCTTTTCTATGACAATGCCTACCCCAACTAGTTCGGCATCTGCTTGCTTTACCAGATGAGCTAACCCCTTGAGAGCTTCGCCCCGGGCCAAAAAATCATCCACAATAAGTATTTTATCGTCGGATTTCAAATATTGCTTTGCCACAGAAACAGTTACAGACTCGTTCTTGGTAAAAGAATAAATGTTCGATACATAGGAGTCGCCCAGCGTAGATGGAACCTTTTTCTTGGCAAATAGTAACGGTGTTCGTAGTGCCAGAGCGGTTGTTAAACCAATGGCAATCCCAGAGGCTTCTATGGTTAACACTTTAGTTATTTTGTCGTCCCTAAAACGACGTGCAAATTCTTCTCCGATTTCCATCATAACATTTGGGTCAATCATATGGTTGATAAAGGAATCTACCCTTAATATTTGATCCGAAACAACTTCGGCATTGTTTTCTATGATTTCTTTCAATTGCATATTAACTCCCCCTAATGTCATTATCAGCGTTCTTCACGGTCATAGGGCAAGCCTAATGCGCCTGGAGAACCAACCCGGTTAGCCATAGCCTTTCGAGTTACCATAATTAAAACAAAAATAGTAAAGAAATAAGGTAACATTTTCAAGAAGAACGAAGGAATCATCACACCCATGGCCTGTGCACGAAAGCCAAGGGCATCAATCCCACCAAAAATATAACTACCAAACATCGCCCTAAGGGGATTCCACGTGGCAAATATTACCAGGGCCACCGCAATCCACCCTCTGCCCGCTGTCATATTTTCTAACCAGGTGGGTGCATAGGCCAGTGAAAGGTACGCCCCACCGATTCCAGCCAGCATACCGCCCATAATTACATAGATGTAACGAATTCGATAGACACTAACCCCTAGGGAGTCCGCAGAAGCTGGGTTTTCACCCACTGCCCTTAGGTTCAAACCCGGTCGTGTCCGGTAAATAAGAAACCAGAGGGTTGGCACCAACAGATAGGTTACATACACTAGATAATCGTGATGAAAAAAGATCGGTCCTAAAAATGGGATATCGCTTAAAAAGCCAAGGGTTACTGGCTTAAAGGAATTCACCACAGGAATTCCTATATAGGATTTCCCAATAAAGCCAGATAACCCTGTGCCAAATATTGTAAGAGCCAGTCCACTTACAACCTGGTTGGCCTGCAAGGTTACTGTTAGGAAAGCATGGATCAGAGCCATTGCCCCGCCACCTAGCATAGCAGCTAAAACACCCAGCCACGGATCATTGGTTTTAATGGCAAAGGCAAAACCACTGACAGCTCCCACCAGCATCATACCTTCAACCCCCAGATTGAGAATACCAGATCTCTCGGTCATTACTTCGCCCAGTGCCGCATATAGGATTGGGGTGCCAGCCGTAATGGCGGTGGCCAAAATAGTTATTAATAATTCCTGTGACATTGGCTACACCTCCATCTTGGTTTTGCCTCTATAGACAATTTTATAGCGATTAAATATTTCTCCACCTAAAATAAAAAACAACAAAGCACCTTGTATCATAAATACAATGGCCGCAGGCACCCCACTGGATTGCACGCTATAACCACCAACCTGTAAAGCACCCAGTAAGAAGGAAACAAACAGGATTGCAAAGGGATTTAATTTTCCTAGCCAAGCCACAATAATGGCAGTGTAGCCATAACCAGGACTAATGCCCTGCTGCATCCTTTGAGCAATGGCTGAAACCTCGGCCATACCAGCAAGTCCTGCCATGGCCCCGCTGAGAAACATCACCATGAGAATATTCTTGGTTATATTCATGCCTGCATAGCTTGCCGCTCTGGAACTCTCCCCAATCACTGTTACCTCATAGCCCCAGCGAGATTGCCTCAGGGCAAACCAGAGAAACACTGCTATAACCAGTGCAAAAACCAGCCCAAAATGAACTCTGCTGTTACCCAGTGTTGGCAGAATGGCTGAGGGTTCAAAGGGTTTACTTAATGGAAAGTTCATGCCCTGGGGATCTTTCCATGGGCCAAAAACTAGATAATTCACCCAAAGTATAGCTACATAGTTCAACATCAGAGTAGTGATGGTTTCATTCACACCCAGATATGCCCTGGGAATACCAGGCAGTAAGCCCCAGATCCCGCCACATATTATCCCAGCTAAAACCATTAACGGCAGCATAACATAAGCTGGTAAATGAGAAAAGTTTAAGGCAACCCAGGCAGCTCCAAAGGCCCCCATATGAAACTGACCCTCGGCACCAATGTTCCAAAGCTGCATACGAAAGGCAATGGATACTCCTAAACCACAAAGCATCAAAGGAATGGCTTTTACAATGGTTTCGGACAAGCCGTAGGAAGATCCAACTGCTCCTTCCAACATACCGAAATAAACTGCAAAAACCTGCCCCCAAGTAATACCCTTGGGGGAGGTTAATCCGTTGATATAAAGGAAGATGGCTCCGGTGATCAGTGCTAGAAAAATAGCGGTAAGTGGAATTAAGATCATGCCAGCCAGAGAAGGTGCTGACCGTCTCTCCAGTTTAATCATGATGCCATAACCTCCCCTGATTTTGCCCCTAACATCATTAGACCAATGACCTCTGGTTCTGCTTTCTCCACCGGAAGAATACCCACTAAAGAACCCTTATATAGGACACCAATATTATCGGAAAGTTTCAGTAGTTCTTCCAAATCCTCCGAAATTAATACTATTGCCGCTCCCTTGCTTCTCTGCTCAAGCAGCATTTTATGAATGAATTCAGCGGCAGCAATATCAAGACCCCGCACCGGGTAAACTGCAACAATGACTTTGGGCGAACAGGCCAATTCTCTTGCCAGCAGAAGTCTTTGTAAGTTTCCACCGGAAAGCATTTTAACCGGAGCATCCATGCCTGTAAGCTTAACTCCCACTTCGTTGACCAATTCATTTGTATATTCATTGGCCTTATTACGGTTAATAAACGGACCACTGCCCAGCCCAGGACGGCGATATTCTTTTAAGATAAGATTCTCAACCGCTCCAAGGTTGGGCACCAATCCGGTACCCAAACGGTCTTCTGGAATATAACTGACTCCTTCATCAATAACTTCTAAGGTGGATAGGTTGGTAACATCCTTTTCTTCAATATAAATTTTGCCGCTGGAAACTTGCCGTAATCCTGCAATGGTTTCTGCCAATTCCCTCCGACCGTTCCCTGCTATGCCGGCAATACCCATAATTTCTCCAGCCCTTACCTGCAAAGAGATGTCTTTAATACCTGCTCGACGACTATCGCTGCCAGCACTTAAATTATCTAGTTTGAGTACTGTCTGCCCAAATTTACCAGGTTTCTTTTGGCTGGGAACCACTATATCCTGACCCATCATTAACCTAGCCAATTCACGTTCGTTAACCTCATGCTTTTCCCGGGTCGCAATAGACCTGCCACCTCGTAAAATGGTAACCCGGTCAGATACTTCCATTACCTCGTTTAATTTATGGGTGATTAGAATGATAGATTGTCCTTTAGCTGTCATTTGCCGCACTGTTTGGAATAACTCCCTTGCTTCCTGAGGGGTTAACACAGCAGTAGGTTCATCCAGAACCAAGAGCTTAGAACCCCGGTACAGCATTTTAACAATTTCAACCCTTTGTTTTTCGGCAACAGATAACTGCCAAACCTTTGCGGTAGGGTCCACATGAAGCCCATAGCCAAGAGAAATATCTTCAATCTCTTTTTCTACTTTCTTGGCATTTATAAAGAATTTAGCTTCTTTACTGCCAAGAATAACATTCTCAGCTACGGAAAAAGTGTCGACTTGCTTGAAATGTTGGTGAACCATGCCGATCCCTGCGTCAATTGCTTCCCGAGGAGACTTAAAAATTTGTTTCTTGCCCGAAATATAAATCTCTCCCTCATCAGGACGGTAAAGCCCGGAAAGAATAGACATTAATGTACTTTTGCCGGAACCGTTTTCCCCAAGTAAAGCCAATACTTCACCCTTTTTCACTTGAAGATTTACCCCATCGTTGGCCAGCACACCAGGAAATCTTTTGGTGATTTGTTTCATTTCAACCAAATAATTGGCAGTCAAATCCCTTCGCCCCTTAAATTATGCTGCTGGCGGGTGACCGCCAGCAGCTTATTTATTTAACATGAAAATGCTTGTCTTATTTAGGAATGGTACCCTCTACACCTTCCACAAACCAATCAAGGGAAAGCATATCGGCATCGGACATTTTCTGTCCAGCAGCAACTCTTTCCTTGCCGGCCTGGTCTTTAATGGGACCTGTAAATACATCGAACTTACCTTCAATAATCTCTTGTTTTTTAGTTTCAACAACTTTCTTAATATCGTCAGAAACCATCGGACCATATGGTGCTAAATCAACAATGTTATCAGACATGGGTCCCCAATATTGGTCGCTTTTCCAGGTGCCTGCTTGAATTGCTTTTACAGTGTCAACATAATAGGGTCCCCAATTCCAAACAGCAGAGGTCATAACGGCCTTGGGTGCCATTTTACTCATATCACTGTTGTAACCAATGCCAAACTTACCCTTTTCTTCAGCAGCTTGCTGGGGACCAGGGGTATCCTGGTGTTGGGTTACAACATCGGCACCTGCTTCCAGCAAACTCTTGCCAGCTTCCTTTTCAGCAGCGGGATCATACCAGGTATTGGTCCAAACTACCTTTACCTTGGCTTCGGGGTTTACAGATCTAACCCCTAAAGTAAAAGCATTAATACCACGAATTACTTCAGGAATTGGGAATGCGGCAACGTAGCCAATAACATTGCTCTTAGTAGTTTCACCAGCTAAAACACCAGTCAGATAACGGGCCTGATACATACGACCAAAGTAGGTTCCAACGTTTTCAGCGGTTTTATAGCCTGAGCAATGCAGGAATTTAACATCTGGATACTTCTGGGCCACTTTAATAACGCTATCCATATATCCAAAGCTGGTGGCAAAGATAATTTTGTTACCTTTTTCTACAAGTTCAGTTAAAACACGTTCGGAATCAGCACCTTCTGGAACAGACTCAATATAAGTAGTTTCCAAGCCGGGTATTTCCTTTTCTAAATACTGGCGTCCTGCATCATGGGAATAGCTCCAACCACCGTCACCCACCGGACCGACATAGATAAAACCGATTTTTAACTTATCTTCCTTTTTTCCTTCCTGGTCTTGTGGTTTTTCACTGCCACACCCCACCACTGCAAAGGTAAACAAAAGAGTTAAAACAAGTGCAAAAAACTTTTTGTTTAATTTCATTTCCTAACCTCCTAAAATTTTAACTTATATTGGTTTAAATAGGTTTTTTCCGCTCCCCCACCCCCTGAAAAGACAGCTTTTAACTTTAAACTATTATCAAAAAAACTCGTTTTACAAAACACATAAGAATACAACTGGATTATTTATTACTCAATAGGAATAGATTGGTTATGAATTGCCAATACTCTAGGGTGTAAGCAGTTTGCTTTATAAATATTGAGGAGGAAATACATTGCAAGGTAAGGTTAAATGGTTTAATGCCAACAAAGGGTATGGCTTCATTGAGTCAGAAATTGGTACTGATGTTTTTGTGCACTACTCTGCAATTCAGTCAGAGGGCTATCGTACCCTGGAAGAAGGAGAGCCCGTGGATTTTGAAATTATTGAAGGTACCCGTGGCCCACAGGCTGCGAATGTGATAAAACTGTAAAACAGTCTTATCAATTAAAAAAAGCCCAGCACGATAGGATTCCTCTTAGCAGAGTGAAACCTACCGCCTGGGCTTTTATCCCTCTAGGTGTAGCGCTGTAATACGCCTGTACCGCTTGGACCAAACCAACCTAAAAAGATTGTGGAACCCTAGGTACACTTTCCCTCCGTAGTCGGGCAATTACGGTTGCCCGGTAGAAACACTTAAGCCAATTCCTAAGCATATACGGAATCTATTTCATTATGAGTAAATCCTACCAAGATTATAGACTCTTGTCAACGAGTAATTATTTTTAAAATCGTCAATAATAGACAAGTATTGATACAGTCTTTGTGCACTTGTAGTCAAAAATCCGGGAAATCTCCCGGACTTTTTTTGTATTTAGGCATATCATATAATAACTATTACACTATCCTTCCCTTTCAAGGAGGTTAATAAAATATGATTATCTGCCCTTATTGTCAAAGAGAAATGGATGGTAGTCACGACACTTGCCCCCATTGCGGTGTGACACTAATCTATTTTTATTGCTGTAAACGATGTAACCAAGAATTTGCCGCCACTGGAATCTTAAAATTTTGCCCTCTCTGTGATGCAGATCTATCCTTTCAAATAAACTAATTTAGCCAATCGATACTTCTATTTTTGTACCGTCTCTTATGTAGTAAACAGTTCTAGCTGGTACCTGTACAATTTTTCTCTCGGGATATCTTAATGCGGTTAACTTGCCTCCCATTGCACAAGCAGTATCGATATCAATAGTATTATTTTTAAAAACGGGCTCTTCAACGGGGGTATGTCCATAAACAATTAACGCTTTACCCCGATAATGTTTGGCCCAATCCCTACGAACCGGCAGACCTTCTGGAGTAACATCTCCGGTGGTATCTCCATAAAGACAGAAGCTTTTAATACGCTTGTTTACCTGCCCAATCATTTCTTCCTTTATGCCAGCATGGGTTGCCACCAGATTTCCTGCGTCCAAGATGAGGTATAGTGGGGATGCTTCATAAAAGGAGATGAACTCCCTGGAGAATATATCTCTTTCCATAGGATTTAGGGATTTCAATTCTGCCACTGTCTTTTCCATTCCATACTTGACCTGTACATTGCTGCCTTGAAGATATCTGTATAGCTTATTACAATGGTTTCCAGGAACATACAGACCGTAGCCCCCATGAATCATCCCCATAACCAAACGAATACTTTCCACGCAGTATGGCCCTCTATCACCTAGATCACCTAAAAAAATAGCCTTTCGTCCCGTCGGATGTATATAGCTTTTCTTTTCCTCGCGGTAACCAAGGATATATAAAAGCTCTCTTAATTCCTCTAGGCAACCGTGGACATCGCCTATGATATCAAAGGGGCCCCTTTCATTTTTTCTGTTGATTTTCAAGACAGCCCCTCCTTATTATATTGCAGTCATAAGATAGATTTTCTTAGAAAAACGTCCGGCAAACCGGACGTTTCTTTAAAAGAAATCATCATCGTCGTCCTGTTCCAACCAATCAATAAGGGGATTGTATCCCAATACCCCCACTGCAGTAGATTTAATACCAAGCAAAGTCATGCTTTTCCCCAGCCAGGACTTTCGATAATTTTCAGAGCGGCCTAATCCGGTAAAGGCAATACCTCCCAATACGTTCAATAATCGCTCGGTGGAATTTATATTGCGCCGCATGTTATCACCTCCATTTATATTATGGTCGATGAACTGTTATGTCTACCGGCGTAAATTATGTTAAATTAGGGATTTAATTGGTCACATCTTCTTCCGAAAAACGTTTCATGGCTCGAAATTCTTTTAAGTCACAAAGATTACAAACAAGCAGGTGAACACAACATTCGCTGGTATAACCTTTGTAACCATCTTCATAAATTTCTTGATCTAAATATGCACTATAGGGATCATAAAAATCTTGAACCAGTCCAAGGTCAGCCAAATTATACCCACAATTTGGACAGCTAATGGTTACATGATATAGTCCATTGCACAAAATACATAATTTATTCAAAAAAAACACCCCATCTTTACGACCTTCATTTAATCTTTCCCATGAAGGGCAAATTCATAAAGACGGGGTTCCAAAATATCATTTGTTTTTCGAATTTGATTGAGGGCCTTCCATAAGTTTTTTGGCTGCTTGCCAACAATTTTTTATTATGTTATTTATTTCTTCCTTTGTCGCATGATCAATGTGTATGCCTGCCACCATTACTACTGGTTCTTTAAAGTAAATGGCTAAACTCTCTGCCAGAGGTTTGGCAATTTCATCATCTTTATGTCCCAGCAGGGGTAGTACACTGGAATTACTGCTTATTTGCACTGAATCCTGCAGACTCGGTCTGGGTATGGATAGAACCACCGCTCCCACATGGTATTTTTCCCCACCATACAGTTGACAAACTAACCCCTCTGAGGTAAATGTAGTTACCAAATGTACCTTCAATCGACCCTCTCCAACTGTGCATGAGACTGTTTTCATCATTGCTTCGTTAACCCCTTTTCACAATGAGAGCACTGGGGAACCAGCATTTTCCCCGCCAGTAATGGTTCTAGCTTTGCCAAGCCGCCCCAGCGGGATAGTAGAAAGGTTACAATCAGTGCTAATATAATTCTGCCTCCCAGTATAACCGTACCATCCGCTCCTATGGCGATAAAAAGGGCGGTATCTTCCACCACCGAATGACAAAGAATAAGAAATATATTAATGAGGAATAAATCCCGCCAGGATAAATGTCCCTCTTTTACACTTTCAATAATAACACCCGCGCCATAGGCCAGACCAAAGGTTAATCCAATCAGTAGGGGAAATGCTCCTTCTTTGGGTAGGCGAAAAAATTTCATAGCCGGTACCATCCATTTCGCCACTCTATCTAAGATTTTCATATCCCTTGCAATTTCTAGAATTAGCATCAGAGGGATGATAATTAATGCCATTTGGAATATATTTTTCAGACTACCCGCTAGGGCAACCTTTATAAATTCGATCCAATCCATTTATCCTTCTTTCCTTCCCTTCTTTAAAGACTTTTCTAAAGAATTTACAACGTAATGTTTAAAACAAGACCAGCCAAAACAGCTATAGTAATACGAACTAACCCAATAATCCATGGATTAATCCCGCATTTACCTGCCACGGCACATTCCACAAAAAGGGTATGAGAAAAAAGTAACATCATTGCAATAATGGTGATTTCCCTAGGATTTAAATGTATGGATACAATAACACCGATGGCTGCGTACATATTTAAAACATTACCAACGACCAGTGCCAAGGAAGCTTCCCCAGGAAGACCCAGATACTTCATAAACGGAGCACATAAATCAGCTATTTTTTCTAATAACGGGGTGAAACTCAAAAATGTTACAGCTACATAAATTGGAACCACCACCTTGGATAGTACCCAGGTGGTGGATAGGCCCTTATGAATACCCCTTTTAAATGTATCTATTGTAACCATCACGTTAATAACCTCCTGATGTCCTTATCATTATTTTTTACTTTTTTAAGTTCTCGAAACTAATTTATTTCCCTTCTAAAATACGGATGCTTTTTCATTCCAGGGAAAAACTAGAGTCACATTCATTTTTATGAGGTGCAGTATGCAGAAAAATGCTATAGTAGCTACGGAATCGCAGAACGCCAGTATGCTTTCCATATTTAATCCCATTGCAAAGGAAATGGCGGAAGTAGAAAAATCTTTGGTTGCTCTTTTCCCCTCCAATCATTTATTGGGTTCCGCCCATAACTTAATTATCGCTGGAGGCAAACGAATAAGACCAGCCTTGGTTTTACTGGCTGGAAAACAGGGGTTAGTAAATAAACAAGTGATGCAATTAGCCATAGCGGTGGAAATCCTTCATCTGGCCACCCTTACCCATGATGATATCATTGATAACGCTGCTACACGACGGGGTAAACCCGCAGCCCATTTCAACAGGGCTTTTCTTTGGTCGTTGCCCTTCGGCCTTCTCTGTACCGTAATAACTTCCCAAATACATCTAGAGAATGTAAAAAGTATTACTATAGGAGAGTTGATTATTATATCCCTTGTAGTTCTACAAAGCGGCTTACTAGCCTATATCCTGTAAGTTTAAAAGGACAGCCTTCGCTGTCCTCAGTTTTGAAATAATTAGGTATAACAAAGCATTCTAGACCAGTACCCTATTATCTCCCACTCGGCGGGTCAGCCTCTCACGATCCATGGTTTCCAGCAAAGGTAGAGTGAACTTTCGGGAGGTTTTTAACAAATCACGAGTCTGAGCCACTGAGATTTCTTTGTTTTCTTTAAGGTATTCAACAATTTTCGTTTTGGCCTGCTGATATCGATCTGCTGTATAATACAGTTCATCATCGCTTAGCTTAACTAATTGGCCCGTACGGAGAAAATACTGCAGATACTCTTGGGACTCAGCATCCTTCAGACGGAACTTTTTCACAACTTCCACCCAGGACGGCGGCTGAAAATTGCCTTCTTGTATGGCACATATCATATCCTGTACCAACTTCTGCTGGCTGCCGGATAACTCACCAGTAAATTCTGCTAAGGCAAGGGTTTTATCATGAAGCTTCAATAAACCATCTATTTCCATTGCCTGGAGCAAATACTGAAAGTGTTTGTTATTGATAAAGGGGAATTTCCTGGAGCGCAGTTCTTCCTTCGGGTACCCTTCTCTTAAGGGGTATTCCCGATGATAGTTGATTACCATACTCTTAATTTCCTGACGCCATTTGTTATAAGTAAATTGTGCTATATAGAGACTCTTTTTGTCGACTGGTATGCATTTTACCTGTTGTTCAGACTGTAACTTCTCTATACTAATTTTTAGATCGTCCCCGGCAAGACCAGTTGCTTCAATAATTTCTTCCGGACTAAACAGGCCCTGCTTTCCAGCTAGAAGTTGGTTTACTAATTCCTCTGGGGTCCCCTTCTCTTTGGTGGCCAGTCCTTCCAACACCTCTGATCGATAGCGTTTATGCTTGGGTGCATTGGGTTCAATGACAACACCGCCACCAATGGTCCTCATAGGAGAATAGGATCGGATAACAAAACGATCCCCTTTACCGGCAATTCCCCTCTCTTCCAATTCCAGCTGAACATAGGCTTCCTGGTTTGGTTCTATTTCTTCTCGGTCCAGAAGTCTCACCCTACCTAAAATCTCATCAGTTCCCAAATACAACCGAACCCTAGCCCGATTTTTAAGCGGTTTTTCCGCGCTTTCCAATAATAGAAATTTAACATCCATACGGTGTGAAGGTTCTACGCTGTTAGGCGTTACCAAAACACTACCACGCTTAACCTCCTCCACCTCCACTCCGATGATGTTTACTGCCGTCCGTTGACCTGCCCGAGCCTGCTCTACTTTTTTACCATGGACTTGTATGGAGCGAACTCTAGAAACCGTGCCAAGGGGCATGATTTCTACGGTATCTCCCGTGGAAACCCGGCCAGATAGCAAAGTACCAGTTACTACCGTCCCAAAACCAGTTACTGAGAACACCCTGTCTATGGGTAACCTTAACTTACCACTGCTGTTTCTTTCTTCCGTGTCATCCACAAATTGATCAATTAAATCCAATAGTTGCGGAATCCCCTGCTTAGTTGTAGATGATACAGGTACAACAGGTGCCTCACTAAGAACAGTATCTTTTAAATACTCCCTAATTTCTTCCGTTACCAAGCTAAGCCATTCCTCGTCCACCATATCTATTTTGGTTAAGACCACTATCCCTTTCTTAACTTGAAGCAATTGAATAATATCAACATGTTCTTTGGTTTGGGGCATCACGCCTTCGTCCGCAGCAATTACCAACAATACCAAGTCAATTCCGCCGACCCCTGCCAACATGTTCTTAATAAATTTTTCGTGACCCGGGACATCCACAATACCTGCTTGTTTACCACTGGGCAGTTTAAGCTGGGCAAAGCCAAGCTCAATGGAAATACCTCTTTCCTTCTCTTCTTTTAAACGGTCAGTATCCATTCCTGTTAATGTTTTAATAAGCAAGGTTTTACCATGGTCCACGTGCCCTGCGGTTCCAATGATAATATGCTTCATCGCCGGCTCACCTCCCCGGAATTTAGAACTTTGGCCATGACAGTTGCTAACATATCAATTTCTTCAAATTGAACTGTTCGCAAGTCCACCTGATATTTTCCATCTTGAACCCTTGCCACCACCGCAGGTTCCGACATTCGTAGATTTACAGCAAGCTCATCCACCGATAAGTTTTCCGGTACACAGGCCAGTATATAGGTTGCCATCTCAGCCGTTGGCATGGAACCACCTCCTACCTGAGAGGTTCCTCCTATGACTTCTATGTCCACCTTTACTTTCAGAAGCATCCTAAGTTTCTTTTCTAACTCTCTAGCCCTAGACCTTATTTCCTCTGTTGGTTCTGTAAGCATGCGTAGCGTTGGGATATTTTTCAAAACACCTTGTTCATCCAGATATTCTCGCAGTGTTGCTTCCAAAGCCGCCACCGTAAATTTATTGATCCTAACTGCTCGGGTTAAGGGATTTTTTTTCATCTTTTCAATCCAGTGTCTTTTACCTACAATAATTCCTGCCTGGGGCCCTCCCAACAATTTGTCACCAGAGAAGGTTATTACATCTGCCCCGGCTGCCACAGTTTCCTGAACACTGGGTTCTTTGGGGAGACCAAATTGGGATAATTCAACCAGGAAACCACTGCCTAGGTCGGACATCACTGGAATATTACCTTCTTTACCAATTGCCACCAGTTCCTCCACCGTTGTTTCTCTGGTAAAACCAACAATGCGATAGTTACTTGTATGTACATGTAATAAAAGGGCAGTGTTCTCCGAAATTCCATTGCGGTAATCCCAAGGATGCGTTTTGTTGGTGGCTCCTACTTCCACCAATATTGCTCCACTTTGTTCCATAACCTCGGGAATTCGGAAGGAACCCCCAATTTCAACAAGCTGTCCTCTAGATACGATAACTTCTTTTCCCTTAGCTAGAGTACCCAATGCCAGTAAAACAGCAGAGGCATTGTTATTTACTACCAGTGCAGCCTCTGCACCGGTCAGTCGGGTTATTAATTCCTCCACAGGCTCATACCGGGAACCCCTTTTCCCTGATTCAAGATTGATTTCCAGGTTACAAAAGGAAGATGTGACAGCATCTACTGCTTTTCTGGCAGATTTAGAAAGCAATGCCCTTCCTAGATTGGTATGTAATACCACTCCAGTGGCATTAATAACTTTTCGTAGGTTCGGTCGGGTTTCTTTTTCCAGCAGATCCACTACCCCTTGAATAACCATTTCTTGCATTTTGTCAATTTGATAAAACTGTCCATTTAAAATGCCTTTTCTGATTGAATCAATGGAATTGCGGACAGCTTCTACTACCAAAGTCCTAGGGTAGGTATCTAATAGCTTATCAATAGCTGGATTCTTTATGATTTGGTCCACTTTAGGTAATTCTCTTAATAAATCTTTATTCTTTTGCAGCTCCATACAATTCCCCCGTACAAACTTTTCTTCGTTCAATTATAGGGTAACCAATACTGAAAAAGCAAGAAACCCAGCATTGCTGGGTTAAATCTTATCTTTATTCATTACTTGGATCAAAACCTGCTCTGTACTGACCAAATGGTTTAGCATGGCTTTTCTTGCTTCTGCAGGATCTCTATTTACAATGGCCTGGTAAATTTCCTCATGCTGCTTATATAATATTTCAGGTCTGCCAGGCGTTTCATACATTCTTTCACGAACCTTTTTCATCTCAGTTTTCATCGTATCAGAAACAGAACTAATAACTCTCGTAAGTAGAGAATTATGCGCCGCTTCTGTAATGGCATGGTGAAATATTAAGTCGGATACTTCACCTACTACCCCTTTATTGACATCCTCTTTCATTTTGTCCAAGCATTTTTTAAGGTTAATCAAATTATCCTTTGTCAAGCGTTCTGCCGCAAGGGCAGCGGCCTCAATTTCAATAATTTTTCTAAGTTCCAGAAGTTCTAATATAGCACCCTTTCCGGTAATCACCGCAAAGGACATAATGTCCGTCATAGATTTTGTATTTAATTCACGCACAAAGGTTCCTTCACCAGCTCTGATTTCTATAATGCCAATGGCTTCAAGGGCACGATATGCCTCACGAACAGCAGAACGGCCAACCTGAAGTTGGTCTGCTAGCTCCCTTTCTGGCAAGAGTTTGTCCCCTGGGCTAAGTTCACCCCTAGTTATCATTCCTTTAAGCTGATCCACAATTTCTTCGTATATTTTTTTAGGTTTTATAGGCTTAAATTCCATAAATTAACAACTCCAATTAGTAAAAAATTACTCTACACTAATAATAATTAATTTATTAACTGTTGTAAATCTTTGTGAAAATAAAACTATAAAGTAAACATAATTTTATATTATTTTCTAAAAACCTAACCAACTAGTTTCCTTAGCTTATACTTTATTGCTTTTGTTCTTATATTGTATTAATTCTCTCTCAGCATTGACTAAATGATCTAACATTGCAGCGCGAGCCCCTTCCGCATCTCCTTTTTTTATAGCCTCAGTGATCACTTCATGCTGATGATAGAGCTTCCAAGGTGTTCTATGGGCTTCATATAAATTTAAACGTACTGTTACCATTTCTTTTTTCATGGTTTCAGATATTGAATTCATCAGTCTTGTTAATAACGAATTATGAGCAGCATCTGTAAGTGCATAATGAAAGTTTATATCGGAAATATCACCTAAATTTCCTTTTTCAATGTCTAGCTTCATTTGCTTAAGCCATTTTTCGATATTATTTATATCTTCCTCTGTTCTTCGCTGTGCAGCTAGAGAAGCAGCCTCTGTTTCTACAATTTTACGTAATTCCAAAAGTTCAAAAAGAGTATCTTTTCCAGTGATAACAGCGAATGACATAATATCAGTCATAGGTTTGTTTCCTAATTTGCGAACAAACGTACCCTCTCCAGACCTTATCTCAATAATTCCAATGGCTTCCAGGGCACGATAAGCTTCTCTAACAGCAGAACGACCTACCTGAAGTCTTTCCGCTAACTCCCTCTCTGGAATCATTTTATCCCCTGCTTGAAGTTCTCCCTTGCTAATCATCTCTTTTATTTGTTGCACAATTTCTTCATAAACTTTTTTTGCTTTTATAGGCTTAAACTCCATCTTTTGCACTCCATATAATATATTTTATTTTTGCAAAGCAACTTTATTAAATATTAAAAGATATATTTCTATCTGATCATGTCATAAAGTTTTCACCCTGTTAGTATGTTCATTTTGCTTGTTATCTTTCCCCTTTAATTTACTGGAGAATAAAGCTAATACTAGAACTAATCCTAACATAAGTATCATTAACTTATATCCTTCAATTTTATAATTTACCATTTCAGCCGTAATCCCCAACACTTTATGATAGGAAGGAATTAACCATTTAAAGGTATAAGCTTGAAGATATGTTAAAAAACATAGGAATGATAGAAAAAACAGACTATGGGTTAATGTATAACTAAAAATATCATCTTCCCTTCCGTTTAATCCCGTTGCTGAAGCAGCAGCACCGATGGCCTCGGGAGAAATCATTTTTGCCACTGCGCCACCGGAATGATTGGCAGCTACCGTAAGAACAGGATCAAAACCAACTATTTGGGCAGTATTGGCCTGAAGTTTTGCCATTAAAGTATTGGAAGAAACATCTGAACCAGTAATAAATACACCCAACCAACCTAAAATTGGTGCAAACATTGGCAATAAGCCATTGGCAGAAGCAATAACATTGGCCATGGAAGCGATCATCCCGGACCAATTCATTAAATATGATACTCCAATAATAAGTGATATTCCAACCAAGGGCAGAAATAAATTTCTTACTGCTTGTCCTAACAAGGTAATTAATTCCTTGTGACAAACTTTATATATATATGCATTAATAATTGCTGATATAAAAATTACCGTTCCTACAGATGATAAAAGGGACAAGCTTAAATAAACTTCAATTGGTTTCCCACTAGCAATAATGGTATTATTCAGAGTGCTTACTGCTACATAAACCGTAAAAGTATTAAGAAAATCCTGAACGGGTTTAAATGACCAGTTTATAATAAAAATAGTCATGATTATATAGGGCAACCAAGCGCTCAAAACCGTACTAAATGAAATTTTCTCATTCGGGTAAAAGGAACTAGTTTTCTGTGAGTGCCAAACATCTTTGGGTTGCCAATTACGAAGAAAAAATACCATAATGATCATGGTTGTAACTGCTGCTAAAGTATTAACAATGCTCAGAAATATATAATTTGCCGCAAACCATTGAACCCCAGCAAAGGAAATACCACATACTAGAATTGGCAGCCAAACTTCCTTAGTCCCTTTCCAACCTGCTAAGATAAAAACTAACCAGAAGGGAAGCAAAAATGAAAGAATCGGCAACTGGCGGCCTACCATTTGGGAAACAGCCATCATATCGATATCAGAAGTAAGCCCTGCAGTAATAATAGGAACTCCCATAAAACCAAAGGATATTGAAGTAATTAAACAAAGAACTGCCGCATAGATGGGGCGAAATCCCAGAGCAACCAGTATCCCAGAGGTTATAGCCACTGAAGTGCTGTAACCTGCAAGGTTCTCTAAAAAAGCTCCTAAACAAAGGGCAACTAATAAGCATTGAAGACGGTGATCCCTTGTTATAGATTGGATTGACCAGGTAATGATGTGAATCTGACCCGTCTTGACCGTTAGTTTGTATAAGAAAAGTGACGAAAGCATAATCCAACCAATGGAAAACATCCCCGTCATCCCGCCGTAAAACGAAGACCATGCTGCCAACTTAAAAGGCATACCATATACAAAAATAGCAACTCCCGTTGTAACAAGTAATGTCAAAAACCCAGCAATGTGTATTCTAACCCTTGAGTAAAGTGTAAAAAAAAGAAAGGATATCGGTATGGACGCCACAAATGCTGATAAATATTGGTTTTCAAAAGGAGTGATTATCTGCTCCCACATCATTATGAATCGCCTCCTATTTGGTTGGGTCATTTATTAGCTACTTTGTAAAATACATTCTCCTTTCTGGTTTTGTGGAAGAGTGGTCTGACCTTTATATATCAAATATTCATTATTTTATTATAATTTCCTTCTTTTCGAGATTGAATTTTGTCAAAATTTTTATTTCTATAATATTTTTATTTTTAGTCAAACAGATACATAGCTTTTACTACTTAAATCCCCCTGGAAGGTAATACTATCTATGTCAAAAGCAAAAAACCCTTTTGTGTATACAGTCAGGTGACTGCACACAAAAGGGTTTTTAGGTTACTATTTTATAATTTTATTCCATTCTCTGACGAGCAGCTACTATACCAAGCAGCACCATAACAGCAAAGGATACTACTAAAGCTACTGTACTTAGTCCATAATCAGGAGTTGCGGCCTTCGCAACAGCGGAAGCCTCTACCACTGCAGGCACCATCCCTTTTAAATAGTATGCTTGTATATATACAATTACACCCATGATTGCTGTAAAGAGTAAACTGTGTTTTACAGTAAATCTAAACAAATCACTCTCTTTACCAACCAAATTTACAGATGCACAAGCCACTGCAATACTCTGAGGTGAAATCATCTTGGCAGCCACACCACCGCTAGTGTTAGCTGTTACAGTTAAAACGGGGTTTACATCAATCTGTTGGGCTGTTATTTTCTGCATGTTGCAGAACAATGCATTGGCAGAGGTATCACTGCCGGTAACAAAGACACCTACCCATCCCAGAAAGGGGGAAACAAACGGGAAGAAAGATCCAGTTACAGTGAGGGCTTGTCCCAGGGTAGGGGTAATTCCAGCAAAGTTAGCAACATAGGCAAAACCTAGAACACAAGCAACCGTTGTTAGAGAATACTTCAAGCTGTTTAAGGTTTCTCCAAATACAGAAAGATATGTTTTAGGACGTACCCTTAGGATAATGGCTGATATAATGGTTGCAATGAGAATGGCAGTACCAGCTGCCCCTAACCAGTTAAATTTATAGATAACTTCTAGAGGTTTGTCCCCAATCATAATAGCATTATGCAAGCCAGCAATGGGAATTTTAACAGTAAACTGATCCAACAGGTACTTAATACCACTAATTCCCCAGTCACCAATTAATACAGTCAGCACAATAAAGGGAGTCCAAGCTTGTACAATTCTACCAAAGGGGTGATGCTTTACTTCCATACTGGCTGCAGGTTCATTAGGAAAACGCCAGATTTGCTTTGGCTTCCAGACCTTTAAGAAAGAAACCAGTACTACAATGGCTACCAGTGCTGAAATAATATTGGGTAATTCAGGACCAATTTTAAATGCTACGAACCACATGGTAACACTGAAGGAAGCTGCAGTGACGAAAACTGGTGCAAAAACTTCTTTCATGCCCTTCCAGCCAGACATAATAAAGACCAACCAGAACGGAACAACAAAGGATAGTAAAGGTAATTGATTTGCTATCATTTGACTTACAACAAAGGGATCTAATCCTGAAACTTTACCAGCTGTAATAATGGGAATGCCAATTCCACCGAAGGCCACCGGAGCAGTGTTTGCAATCAAGCATAATCCTGCAGCATACAGGGGTTGAAAGCCTAGGCCAACTAGCATACCCGCAGTGATGGCAACCGGAGCACCAAAGCCAGCAGCACCTTCTAAAAAGGCTCCAAAGCAATAGCCAATTAACAAAGCTTGTAATCGACGATCTTCTGTAATAGAAGCAATGGAGTCCTTTATCACCTCAAAATGGCCCGTTTTTACAGTTAGATTGTATAAAAACACAGCACACAAAACAATCCAACCAATGGGAAATATCCCCGTTAAAATACCGTATATCGTTGAAAGTACGGCTAATTTAGCTGGCATACCGTAGGCAACGATAGCAACTAAAATTGCTGCAACAAGGGTGATTATGCCTGCTATATGCCCCTTCATGCGTTTAATTGCAAGGGCGTAGAACAGAATAAGAATTGGTATAGAAGCAACCAGTGCGGAAATCCCAATGTTCCCAAAAGGGTTCGTTTCTTGTAGCCACATGTTATATATCCCCCTTATTTCTTAAAAAAAATATAATTGCGTAATTATTAGATAATACAAAAAATAAATTCCTTTTTTCCCCCTCCTCTATGTAAGTATTGGCGGCACTCACAACCGAGAATACCGTTTCTTAATATTGGATCCTATGTGATTTTGCAAATTGTCTTATTTACTATACTTGGAATTTTCACCCGTTAATTAGTTCTTAACAATTTCACAGGGAAGCGTGGTTTAAAGTCCATACGGCATAATGTTCATACGGTATTATGGTCTGACCAGTAATAGCAAAAACAAAAAAATTTTATGTTATTGGTATTTTTCAGTATATTAAAAAAAACAACAAAAATCAACGCTAATTATTTAAAAAAAGTAACAATTTTTTAAACTTTGCTTCTCAGCTTACCCAAAGGGTCTGAGGGCCTAAATGCTGACATGTCAAAGAATACTACCACTTCTAATCGGCGGCCCTTAGTTACCATAGTATATCTGAAATTTTTTCTTTCTGCCCTGAAAATTAAAACTTTTCATTTATCAGTGGTGTCGCCAAGCGGCATGTTGGTCTGATATACTAAAAAATACGTAATAGGTCTTTATATATTTCCGGTCTTCTGTTAGCGAGAAAGAAACTATTAGCCATCGAAGATGATTTTCTCTCGCGTATGGCATTTATCTGAGCACAATCCAAATCCACCACTAGCATCGATTGCTTTCCTTCAAAGTCTTCTGCCAACACATTTCCCTTAGGGTCGATAACCATTGAGCCACCACAAAATTGACGACCATTTCCGTCATCCCCCACTAAATTGCAGGCGGCCAGGAAAACAGAGTTATCATAGGCTCTGGCTGCCAGATATTTTAACCAGATGGCTTTACGGTCTCCTACAATAGTTGGGGAAGCATGGGGTGCAAAAATAACCTCGGCTCCCCGTAGCGAAAGAATTGTGGTCATTTCCGGGAAGTGGGTATCCCAACATATTTGAATGCCAATGGTTGTTTTTTCTGTAGAAAAGGTTTTGATTTCATTGCCGGCCTGATAGTACGGCTGTTCACTATTTCCTAAATGAGTCTTTCGGTAATAATCAATATTTTGGCCTGGCCTGATCACTACCTGGGTAATGAAGGGCCTCTTATTAAGACATTTTTCTGCCATACCGGCAATAATAGTAATTCCTTTATTCTGTGCCAATTTTTTAAGAAACAAGATCGCTTCTCCGTCTATACTCTGGAGTAAGAAGTCCGGGATTTCTCTGCTATAGCCTTGGATACACATTTCAGGAAAACAAATAATCTCTGCCTGTTGTGCTGCTGCTTCGTTTATAAACTTTTCAAGTGTACTTAGATTTTTGTCAATATTACCAAATGTTGCTTGCATCTGAACCAAAGCAATTTTAGTAGATTTCAAACAAGGGTCCCTCCTTGAGATGATCATAGAGAAGAATATAAAATACCGCGCCACAGCGCAGCGCGGTATTTATGCCTTTCCTACATTCTTTAGTATCTCAGTAACCTGCTGTGGTTTATTCATGGTATAAAGGTGAATACCATCCACTCCGCTTTCCAGTAGATCACGAACCTGCTGGCTGGCATACTCAATGCCGGCTTTCTCCATGTCTTCTGCATTATCGCCATATTTGTCAACCAGCATCAAGAGTTTTGCCGGCATAGAAGCTCCACATAGGGAAATAATTCGCTTAATTTGTTTTGCATTAAGTACGGGTAAGATTCCCGCAACCACCGGGCAATGAATATTAACTCTTAGGGCATTTTCAAGGAAGTTATAAAATATCCTATTATCAAAGAAAAGCTGGCTAATAAGGAAATCCACCCCCTGGTCAACTTTATATTTTAACCAGTTCAGGTCGTCACTTAAGCGCCGGCAATGGGCGTGTCCTTCGGGATAAGCAGCTGCTGCCACACAGACATTACTACTATTTTTGATGTGCCTAACCAGATCAGAGGCATATTTAAAATCTGAATCTGAGAAGTCATAATTTTGTGCATCTGCTGGCGGGTCACCCCTTAGGGCCAGTACATTTTCAATATTTTCTTCTTGTAATTCATTAAGAATTTGGTCAATCTCGTTTACAGCTTGACCAACACAGGTTAAATGAGCCAGGGCTTCAATTTTATACCGGTTTTTTATCGTTGCAGCGATTTCCTTGGTTCTATCACGACTGCTTCCCCCCGCCCCGTAGGTAACACTAATAAAGCCAGGTTCTAATTTAATTAATCCCTCCAAGGTCTCATAGATGGTTTCCACCGGCGAGGTGCTCTTGGGAGGAAATATTTCAAACGAGATCACAGGATTTTGGGATTGGTAAAGGGTAGAAATTTTCATATTGCACCGCCTTTGTCCTTTTGGGATTGTCTTTTGTCTATTATAACGCGACTCTTTCAATGGGGAAATAACTATTTGTTTCCTAAACCTTACATCGTTCTTAACTATTGCCTAAACTTCTTGTTCCTTGGCTGAAGGATTATTATAATTTTTAGCAGCGCTTTCAAAAACATCGGTTAATTTTAAAAAGCGAGATGCCTATGGCTTCTCGCTTACATTTCTTTAATAATACGATAATCAGTGGTACGCTGGGCCGGACGGAAACCTGCTTCACGAATGCAGCGAAGGATTTCCTGGAGGGCCACTCGGTAGGTGACGCCGGCTGCCCTCACAACATTCTCCTCCAGCATGGTGCTGCCAAAATCATTGGCACCAAAATTTAGCGATACTTGAGCCATCTTGGCACCCTGTGTCACCCACGAGGCCTGAATGTTCTTTACATTATCGAGCATTAATCTAGCCACTGCCAAGGTTTTTAAATAATCAATCCCAGAGGTTGTCTCTCCTCCTAATTTGGTGTTTTTAGGTTGAAAACTCCAAGGGATAAAGGCAGTAAAACCTCCGGTCTTGTCCTGGGTATCTCTTACCCTGACCATGTGCAGAATCCTTTCTTCAGGAGTTTCAACATGCCCGAACATCATGGTTGCTGTGGTTTTCATGTCCAGACAATGGGCAATGGTCATGACCTCCATCCATTCTTCCCAAGTAACTTTATCCGGGCTAATGATCCTTCGTACACGGTTATCCAGAATCTCTGCCCCACCTCCGGGGATTGAATCAAGCCCGGCATTCTTTAAGGCCTCAATAACCCGCAGTAATGGCAGACCTTCTTTTCTGGCGATATGCCAAATTTCCGGTGGCGAAAAAGAATGAATGTGAATATTGTAACGTTCCTTAATGGATTTTAGCAAATCCACATAGTAATCCAGTCCTAATTCTGGATGTAACCCACCCTGAACTAAAATCTCTGTGCCACCTACAGCAATGGTCTCTTCAATTTTTTGATATAACTCTTCCTGAGGCAAGATATAGGCATCCGGGTCACTGGGTTCCCGCCAGAAAGCACAGAATTTACACTTACAGGTGCATATGTTTGTATAATTAATATTGCGATCAATAATAAAGGTGGTACGATTTTTTGGATGCAACCTTTTGCGAATGGTGTTTGCTGCTGCTCCCAGTTGAATTAAATCAGAAGAATTTAAGAGGGCAACGCCCTCTTCTACACTTAACCTCTCACCTGCCACAGCTTTATTGAGTATCTCTTTAACCTGCAACATTTTCTTCACCCCATATTGCCAATCGTACTCTCTCCTCAATAAGGCCGCTCTTGTAACAGTAATCATAAAAGGTTAATAAAGCCCTTCGATGGTCCTCTGCAAACGCGTTATTAATTGTATTAAAATATTCTTCTAAAATCTCCATCGGCAGCCCGCTTCTACGACGACCTTTTTCTAACACTGCCGACAGGCTCTGGTCAGCAAGTTTTTTAGCTTCCACCAGTTGATGACAAAGGTTATTAACCACTTCCGGGTTTTCTTTGGCAAATTCCTTACGGATAACCCAAAGGGCGTATACCATACGTTCACCAGTAAATTGTTTCCAAGCTTCTCCAAGGTCCGTTACATGATAGGCTAATTTCTCCTGTTTTACTCTTAAATGAGCTCGCATGGCATCATCACCAATGAGTAAGGCACCGTCTCCTTCTGCCATCATGCTGTCTAAATCAGGTTTTTGGGTGACATATTCAACCTCTAAATGGTAATAATGTTGGAAAAGTACTTTTAATAAAGCAACAGAGGTTGCCGAGGAAGAAGTTAGGCAGATTTTCCTGCCTTCCAATTCCACTATCGGGGCCCGGCTAAACAATAAAATACTTTGAACCGGTCCATCAGCACTGACGGACAAATTAGGGAGAATAATGCACTTATCAATATTTCTAGCATATTCAACAGAAGAAATAGATGCAACTTCCAATTGATCTTCCATAAACATTTTATTCAACATGGTGGGTGGTCCTTTGATTAATTCTCCATCAAAGGGCAGGAGGCCATCTTCTAAAGCATGAAAGACTGGCAACGTATTTAGGTAATCTACCTGCCCAAACCGTATTTTGCCCACTAAAAACCCTCCCCAAGAACATTGTACATTGTATCTCGTTCAACTGGTTGCTTACCTGCAGCCTTTATTATATTTATTAATTTTGCCTTTGCCATAAACTGTGCAGTTTCTGCTCCGGCATCATGAACAATTTGCTCTTCTATTACCGTTCCATCTAGGTCGTTAGCACCAAAGGATAAAGACACCTGGGCAATTTTAAGGCCGATCATTATCCAGTAGGCTTTTATATGATCAAAGTTATCTAACATTAGCCTTGCCAGGGCCAAGGTTTTAAGGTCATCATAGCCCGTAGTTCCTGATATATTTTGGCAATCTAAAGCTGTATTCTTCGGATGGAAGGCCAGCGGAATAAAGGCTAAGAAACCTCCGGTCTTATCCTGCAACTGCCTTAGACGAATCAGATGATCGATTCTTTCTTCCAGTGTCTCAACATGTCCATATAGCATGGTGGCATTGGTTTTCATACCAATTCGATGGGCTGCTTCATGAACCTCTAACCATCGGTCGCCACTGATTTTTTTCTCACAAACCAAGTCCCTCACCCGCTGAGAAAAGACCTCTGCTCCACCGCCGGGTAAAGATGCAAGGCCTGCGCCCTTTAATGTTTGCAATACTTCTCCTAGGGACATGTTATGGATTTTCGCTAAATAATCCACTTCTACAGCGGTTAAGGATTGGATAATGGTCCCTGGTGCAGCAGCTTGAACACGCTGTAACATTTTCACGTAATAATCTAGTTTTAAATCAGGATTTAAGCCTCCTACTATGTGTATTTCGGAAACTTTCAGCCCATTACACTCTTTTGCCTTGGTCTCTATTTCGTCTAGGGATAATGCATAGGCCCCAGGAGCATCTTTTTTTCGGCCAAAGGCACAGAACTTACACAAGTTTTCACAGATATTGGTGTGATTAATATGACGATTTACAATAAAGTATATCCTATCTCCATTTTTCCGTTTATTAACCATGTCAGCCAGATAACCAATGGCCAGCAATTCGTTGGACTGATATAATCGAAGGCCATCTTCCTTACTAAGCCTCTCCCCTTTTTCTACCTTTTCCTTAATATCAATAAGCTCACTGTTAGCAAAAAGATAGTCCATGTTGTTCTCCTTTCTACAGTCATTAAAAAATATCCCCGGCTCCTTTAAGCCGTGGGTGTTATCTTTAATGCAACAGAATATCAACAAAGGTACAGGCAAACATCAATACACTTAGGGTTCCGTTTAGGTTAAAAAAAGCAACTCCAGTTCGGGATAGATCGTTTGGCGTGACCAAGATGTGCTGGTAGCTCAACAGTCCAGCAGCAAGGGCTACACCCATATAATAAAGCCAACCCAATTGAAGCATAATGCCTACACCAAGAAAGCATAAAGGAGCCAACGTATGAATAAGGGTCGAGATGGTTAGGGCTTTTTTAATACCAAACCTGGCAGGAATAGAAAATATACCTTCTTTACGGTCAAAGTCATAATCGTCACAGGCGTAAATAATATCAAAGCCTGCTACCCAGAGTAGCACTCCTAATCCCAATAATAAAGGCGCCGGGTGGAAACTACCAGTGATGGCAATCCAAGCCCCTAGAGGTGCTAAGCCCAGTGCCACACCACACCAGAAATGGCAGGTCCAAGTAAATCTTTTGGTATACGAATAAAAGCTAAGGGCAAAAACAGCAACCGGAAACAACTGAAAGGCCAAGGGACTTAAGTTATAGGCTGAAATAGCTAATAAACCAAAGGAAACAAAGACATAAAGCCAAACCTCTGGACTCTTCAGCAAGCCTTTGGGCAACGCCCGATTTGCTGTACGGGGATTCCGGGCGTCAATGTGCCGATCAACCAATCGATTAAAAGACATGGCCGCAGTCCTTGCTCCCACCATAGCCAAGGTAATCCAAAGAATGTTATGCAGGGAAGGAATCTTCAGTTCTGTAAGTAAGGCTCCAATATAGGCAAAGGGCAGGGCAAAAAGGGTATGCTCAAATTTAATCATTTGAAAAAAAACCTTTATCTTAGAAGCCATAGCTCTTCCACTTCCTGTCTACCAGAGATATGATTTCCTCACTCATGACAATGTCATCGGGCCATTCCCGATTGTGCCCTTCCGCAGGCCATTTTTTCGTAGCATCAATCCCCATCTTCGCGCCATAATAGGGTGCAGGAGAAGAATGGTCCAGCGCATCTAATGGGCCATCCACAATCATAACATCTCTTCTGGCGTCAATATTATTAAAGACACGCCAAGCCACCTGGGAGGGGTTTTGCACATCAACATGTTCATCCACCACAATTATTAATTTAGCAAACATCATTTGACCCATTCCCCAGAGGGCATTCATAACTTTTTTAGCATGACCAGGATAACGCTTTTTAATTGACACAATTACACAGTTGTGAAAGACCCCTTCTGGAGGCATGTTTATATCTACGATCTCTGGCAGTTGCAAGCGCATTAAAGGTAAAAAGGTACGTTCAATTGCTTTACCAATAAAATTATCTTCAATGGGAGGTTGCCCCACGATGGTGGCTGGGTAAATAGGGTCTTTCCGGTGCGTAATACAGGTTAGATGAAATACTGGGTAATCATCTGCTAAGGAGTAGTATCCAGTATGATCCCCAAAGGGGCCTTCCCAGCGGGTTTCATCGGGGTCCACATAGCCCTCCAAAATAATTTCTGCCCGGGCAGGAACCTCAATATCCACAGTCTCGCACTTTACCATTTCCACCGGTTCTTTACGTAGAAATCCTGCCAACAACATTTCATCAATGGCCGGGGGCAATGGAGCAATGGACGAAAAAATGCAGGCTGGGTCAGCCCCCAAGGCCACTGCCACTTCCAGTCGTTGTTTCTTCTGTTTCTGTTTTCGATGGTTTTCAGCCCCATCTTTATGCTTGTGCCAGTGCATACCTGTGGTGGTTTCATCAAAGACCTGCATGCGGTACATACCGACATTTCTCCTGCCTGTTTCCGGGTCCTTGGTAAAAACCAGCGGCAGAGTAATAAAGGGGCCTCCATCCATAGGCCAGCATTTTAAGACCGGTAGTACGGCTAAAGACGGTTTGTCCTTGATAATAACCTCTTTACAAGGACCGCTACGGACATTCTTGGGCAAAAAGGAAGAAATTTGCGCCAACTTTGGCAGTGTTTTTAACTTATCCAGAAAACTTGAGGGAAGCTCCGGGGGATTTAAAAAGGTCATGATTTCTTTACCGATATCATCTAGGTCATCTACCTGCAGGGCCAACTTTATCATTTCCATTGAACCCATCATGTTGGTAATCACAGGCATTTTATAACCTTTAACATTTTCAAACAACAGTGCAGGGCCACTGCTTTTACAAACCCGGTCCGTTATTTCTGTAATCTCTAGATCAGCACTTACCTCAGTCGTAATCCGTTTCAATAACCCCTTATTTTCCAGGGTCTTCATGTAATCCCTTAGATCTTGATATGCCACTTACAACACACCATCCCTAATTAGATTTAAATTATTAATGCTTCGGATTATTTCTGCTAAACAATTTTTTTGCACTTACTTTATACCTACATGGACAGCAACGATACCTCCGGTTAGTTCATGATAAATAGCATCCTTCAGTCCCACTTTGGTAAATATATCTCGAATCACGGATTGATGGGGAAATAATTTTAAAGAATTGGGAAGCCACTGATAGGGACCGTCCTTGCCCACTCCAAGTTTACCTAATAAAGGGACTAGACGATCAAAATACAGATAATAAAGTTGCTTAAATAGCGGGGCACTGGGCTTAGCCAGTTCAAGGGATATAACTCTGCCCCCGGGTTTCACCACCCGCCTCATTTCGTCAATGCATTTTTCTATATTAGGTACATTCCTTAGAGCAAAGCCAATGGTAGCACAGTCAAAGAAGTTGTCTTCAAAGGGTAACTCCATGGCATTTCCCTGCATCAACTGTATGTTGTTTTTATAGGGGGTTTTTTCTATATTCCTTTCAGCATGGGCTAACATGTTTTCACAAAAATCTAACCCCACAACCCTCCCGGAAGTTCCTGCCAACTTAGCTAACTCAATGGATAACATACCTGTGCCACAGGCTACATCCAGAGCCATACCCCCGGGTCTCAGGTTCGTTTCTTTGACCGCATATCTTCTCCAGTATTTATCTCTATTAAAGCTAAGGGTAGTATTCATTAGATCATAGCGGTGGGCAATGGTAGAAAATACCCCATGCACAAATTCTTCTTTATTTTTTCCATTAAACTGTTGCACTGCGGTAGTTCTCCCTTCTTTTTAGACAACCTTACGGATGATGTCTTGGTTCAAGTATAAACTATGAAGGAGTTGTTCCAACATGGTTTTTTCAAGATGGCTTGGTAGTTTCTCCAACACCATTTTGGCCTGTTTATAATACGTAAGGGCCTGTCCATCAATACAATTTGCTTGGTTTAAGCCATAGAGCATCCCTAAATTAAGGCCAAATTCATGAAGAAGCTGTTGGTCTTTCTGTGGCGCCCCTGCTACATCTCCTGCCAGACTTGCAGCTCCCGCCATGAGCTCTGCCACTTCCAGACGAATAATTTCATTCATTAATTGGTTATCGTCTTTTAATTGTGCAGCTTTATTTATCTTCAATATGCCGCCCTCATGAATGGCACCAATGATCTCAGCTAGGGGACGAAGATAACATAGTAGGCCTGAATTACATAGGTTCGTAAAGAATTTCCCATAAAGGTAATCTCCTACTAGAACAGGAAACTGGGTACCGTCCCTAGGATCAACTGTATGATTTGGCACAGCAGCATCTGGAATTTTTTTATGAATACAGGAAGCCATAAAAATAAACTGCACAATTGCACCAAGGGACAATACCCTAGGAGACCTGCAGTTGTATAATCTTGCCACAATAAGCACCATCGCTGGGCGGATAAAATTATCTTGGGGAGAGAATTCCAAATGTGCGTATTCCCCAACATGACCAACTTTTACAAACAATTGTGTTTTAATATTATTATGAATAGTTTTTATATCTTCCCAAAAACCCGCAAATAAATCGCCTAACATTAACAAAAGCCCCCTTTTGGCGGTTAACTTATTATTACTTCGTGAATTAAGGGAGATTTCCTCTTTTAAGTATTTGGAAAAAGGACATAAAAAAACTGACGAGCCTCGCTACATCATCACGATGTGCAAGGCTCGTCAGGTCGTGCTA